>JBEGPS010000072.1:0-3139 GCA_041181325.1 Pseudomonadota bacterium | reverse complement strand
ACTTGGCGCGCAACGACATAGGCCGGATTGCCAAAACCGGCACCGTGAAAGTCACCGAAGCCTTCACCATCGAACGCTACAGCCATGTGATGCACATCGTCAGCAATGTGGAGGGCGTTTTGCGCGAAGGCCTGGACAACATCGATGTGCTCAAGGCGACCTTTCCCGCAGGAACTTTGAGTGGCGCACCCAAGGTGCATGCGATGGAGCTGATCGACCAGCTCGAGCCAACCAAGCGGGGAATTTACGGGGGGGCTTGCGGTTACCTTAGTTTTGCGGGCGACATGGACTTGGCCATCGCCATCCGCACCGGCATCATCAAAGACGACACCTTGTATGTGCAAGCCGCCGCGGGTGTGGTGGCCGATTCAGTTCCCGAGATGGAGTGGCGCGAAACCGAGCACAAGGCGCGCGCATTGCTGCGTGCCAGCGAGTTGGTTGAGGAGGGCTTGGAATGAAGCTCTTGATGATCGACAACTACGACAGCTTCACCTACAACATCGTGCAGTATTTCGGTGAGCTGGGTGCAGAGGTAGAAGTGTTTCGCAACGACGAAATCACGGTAGAGGGAATTGCCGCCCGCAACCCGGATCGCTTGGTGGTTTCCCCCGGCCCGTGTTCTCCGTCGGAAGCGGGCATCTCGGTGGCGGCCATTCAGCACTTCATGGGCAAGCTGCCAATTCTGGGTGTATGCCTCGGCCACCAAAGCATTGGCGCGGCCCTAGGCGGCAAAATCATCCGGGCGCAAGCACTGATGCATGGCAAAACCAGTGTGATCACCACCACGCAAGAAGGCGTGTTTGCCGGGCTGCCCAAGCAGTTCACGGTGAACCGCTACCACTCACTTGCCATAGAGCGCAGCACTTGCCCCAAAGAACTGACAGTGACCGCCTGGACCGACGATGGCGAAATCATGGGCGTGCGGCACAACGCCCTGGCGCACGCGGTGCGCATGGAAGGCGTGCAGTTCCATCCGGAGAGCATCCTGACTGAGCATGGGCATGCCATGCTGAAGAACTTTTTGAAGTAGCACATCCGACAGATGGCGCGAATGTGCAAAGCGAACAATTTGTATGTCTTTATGCTATCGATTGGATAGCTTCTTGCGCATATCCTATAAGGGCTAGAGGCCAATATGACCAAATTAATTGATCTTCGCAGCGATACGGTAACCCAACCTACCGCCGCCATGCGCGCTGCCATGATGGCCGCCCCCCTGGGTGACGATGTGTTTGCCGACGACCCCAGCGTCAACGCGCTGCAAGACAAGATTGCCGCCATGCTGGGCTTCGAGGCAGCGCTGTTCATGCCCACCGGCACGCAGAGCAATCTGTGCGGCCTGCTGGCGCATTGCGGTCGTGGCGATGAGTACATCGTGGGCCAGTTGGCGCACACCTATCGCTACGAGGGCGGCGGTGCAGCCGTGCTGGGCAGCGTGCAGCCACAGCCTTTGGCGCAAGATGCTTCCGGTCAAATGGCGCTGGCCGACATTGCGGCGGCCATCAAACCCGACGACTGTCACTTTGCCCGCACCCGCCTGCTGTGCCTGGAAAACACCTGGAACGGCCACCCCATGCCGATGGACTATCTGCAGCAGGCCACAAATTTGGCGCGCCAGCATGGGCTGGCCACTCATCTGGACGGCGCGCGCTTGTTCAATGCGGCGGTGGCTATGGCGCAAGAAGTGGCCAACGCCGACGCCGGGCCGCCCCAAGTTGGCGGCGGCCCCATCGGGGGGCAGCGACCCGCGTCAGCGGTGGAGCTTGGGGGGGTCATTGCTTCCGCAAAACGCATCACCAGCCACTTCGACAGCGTGTCAGTGTGCTTCAGCAAGGGGCTGGGCGCGCCCGTAGGTTCGGCGCTGTGCGGCAGCAAAGAGCTGATCGCCCGCGCCCACCGCATCCGCAAAATGGCCGGCGGCGGTATGCGCCAGTCGGGTTTTCTGGCCGCAGCGGCCAGCCATGCGCTGGACCACCACCTCGCCCGCCTGGCCGACGACCATGCGCTGGCGCAGCGACTGGCAGACGGGTTGACGCAGGGCCTGCAAGGCATTGCGGGCCTGCGTGTGCGTTCGGCACAAACCAACATCGTCTTCGTGGATGTGGACAACGGCCTGGGCCCGGATTTGCTGGCCCACCTGAAGCAGCACGGCGTGCTGGCCACGGGCCTGATTGGCCTGCGGTTTGTGACGCATCTGGATGTGGATGCGGCGGGCATTGACCACACGGTGGCGTGTGTTCATGCTTTTTTCAAAAACCACGCGCTAGGGCAAGCGGCTGCCAAAGCATCGCTACAAGCCTCTGGCGCAGCCGTGTACTGATTTGCTGTTCTCGAATTGCCCATGCCCCTAGACCAGTTGCTCCTCTTTATCGCCGCCGGGTTGCTGCTCAACCTCACGCCAGGGCCGGACGTGCTGTACGTGGTGACCCACGCGCTGCGCTCGGGTGTGCGCGCAGGCATCGAAGCAGCGTTGGGCATTACGGCGGGGTGTTTTGTGCACATCGTGGCCGCTGCCCTGGGCGTGAGCGCGCTGATGGCAGCGTCCGCCACCGCGTTCATGGTGCTTAAGTGGGCGGGGGCGCTGTATTTGGTTTACGTGGGGTTGCGTTTGCTGCTGTCTGCCAAGAAAAATGCTACATTTTTAGGAGCTAAATACGCACGTTCCACGGGGGCTACAGCTGCGAACAGCGCTGTGAATGTTTTTGCCAAAGGCTTCACCACCAACGCCCTGAACCCCAAGGTAGCGCTGTTCTTTTTGGCGTTCTTGCCGCAGTTCATCGCGCCCACGGTGGCAAACAAGCCCTTAGCGTTTTTTCTGTTAGGCCTGTTGTTCACCTTCAACGGCATGTGGGTCAACATTGGCTGGGCCGTGGCTGCCGACTGGTTGATGCAGCGAACCACGGCCCAGCGCGCAGGAACAGCGACCCGCGCAGCGGGGGAGCGTGGGGGTTTATTACTTTGGCTGGACCGCATCGCCGGTACCTTGTTCATCGCTTTTGGTCTCAAGCTGGCCCTGACCGACAATCCCGTAAGTTAAGGAGTACCGCATATGCCCAACCAACTCGGCAAAATCACACCGCAAGAAGCGCTGCAACGCACCATTGAGCACCGCGAGATTTTTCACGACGAAATGCTGCAC
>JBEGPS010000071.1:0-2716 GCA_041181325.1 Pseudomonadota bacterium | reverse complement strand
CTACGTTTCGGGCCGCACCTAAAAAGCGCTTGGGGCGCTGCAATGCGTTCGAGTCCACACCACCGGTCAGCACTTTTCCGCTGGATGGCACTACGTTGTTGTAGGCGCGTGCCAAGCGGGTAATGGAGTCGAGCAAGATCACCACGTCTTTTTTCAGCTCAACCAAGCGCTTGGCGCGTTCGATCACCATTTCGGCGACGTGTACGTGGCGGGCTGCGGGCTCATCGAACGTGGAGGCAATCACTTCGCCTTTCACGGTGCGCTGCATTTCGGTCACTTCTTCAGGGCGCTCGTCCACCAGCAATACCATCATGTGGCTGTTGGGGTAGTTGGCCGAGATGGCGTGCGCAATGTGCTGCATCATTACCGTCTTGCCGCTTTTGGGCGGGGCTACCAGCAAGGCGCGTTGCCCCTTGCCAATGGGAGCAATGATGTCGATCACACGGCCGGTAATGTTTTCTTCACCCTTGATGTCTTGTTCCAGCTTCATCTGCACTTTGGGGAACAAGGGGGTCAAGTTCTCGAACATGACCTTGTGTTTGTTGCTCTCGGGTGAGTCGCCATTGACCTTGTCGAGCTTGTTGAGTGCAAAGTAGCGCTCGCCGTCTTTGGGAGTGCGCACTTCGCCTTCAATCATGTCGCCGGTGTGTAGGTTAAAACGACGCACCTGGCTTGGGCTGATGTAAATATCGTCTGTGCTGGCGGTGTAGCTGGTGTCGGGGCTGCGCAAAAAACCGAAACCGTCGGGCAAAATTTCCAACACACCGTCTGCAATGATCTGCTCGCCCGTGCGAGCCCGCTTCTTGATGATTGCAAACATCAGCTCCTGCTTGCGCATGCGTCCGGTGTTTTCAATCTCAAGTTCTTCGGCTTGTTTAAGGACTTCAGAAACGTGCAGTGCCTTGAGTTCGTTTAAGTGCATGGAGTGTGTCCCGGTAGGGGAGTTGACCGAAAAATCGGGGGTTGTGCGAAAAATCAGGGGAAATGGGGGCGGCAAATGGGTTTGCCTTGCCGTGGAGTTCGGAGCCTAGAAACGCTGCCAGCCCTTGGCAAGGCTGGTGAACTGGCTCACATTATGACAGGAAAAAAATACCAGCTTATTGGGCCCCCGCACCCTGCCATGGTGCGGATTGCCACACCCTCCAATGGGGTTGGAGGGCTCAGTGGATCAGGCGAGTTGCTGGTCGATGAAGGCTGTCAATTGGGCCTTGCTCATAGCGCCCACTTTAGTGGCCGCCAATTGCCCGTCTTTGAACAACATCAAGGTGGGGATTCCGCGGATACCAAACTTGGCGGGGATGTCGCGGTTTTCGTCCACGTTCATCTTGGCAACTTGCAGCTTGCCCGCATACGTGGTGGACACCTCGTCCAAGATGGGCGCGATCATTTTGCAAGGGCCGCACCACTCTGCCCAGTAGTCCACCAAGATAGGTTGTGCAGATTGCAGCACATCGGCTTCAAAGGTTGCGTCGGTTACGTGTTTGATCAAATCGCTGGCCATGGAAGTTCCTTCGGGAGTTGCTAATACAGCTAAAGTTGCGGCATTGTGACAGAAACCAAGCCCTACTCCGACTCCCCCGCACCTATCAACGTCATAGCCAAAAGCGATGCACTTGGTGGGCTGCGCGCCTTCAATTATCCGCCCGACCACCCCGCAATGGCCCTGTGGTTGAACCCCGAAAACGGGTTGTTTACACGCCTGCTGAACGACTTGACACAGCGCCAAGTGCACGCCAGCAAGTGTGTCGTGGTGCTGCCTTATGCCCAGTTGCTGCCACTGGCCACGCGGCTTTGGGCGCAGATGGTCCCCAACGGCTTCTCGCCCCGGTTTGAGACCACTGCCAATTGGAGCGCAGCCTTGGGTGCGCCATCGCGCAACGCCACTGACATCACGTTCGATGCAGGCATCGACACGCTCACGGCGCAGGCGTTGCTGCAGCGCGCGGGCCTGGGTGCGCAACAAGATGCATTGGCCGCCATGCTGGTGCAATCGGCACACCAATTGGCACCGTTGGCCGCTGCTGCCGGGCCCGATGGCCGCGAGGCATGGGCGCAGCAAGCGAGGTTGGCAGCGAGCTTGGGACTGGAGCCTGGCGTGCTGGCTTGGGAAGCTGCCGTAGCGCGCATTGCGGTGGAGTGGGCCGCCGTATCCAGCTACGCCAGCGATGCTATTTTTTCTACCGAGCTGCGCTCGCAAGTAGATTGTCTGGTGGTGGTGCAGGGATATAACCCCGACCCGTTTGCGTCAGGGTTGGCGGCTTTTTGGGGTGAGCGTATCGCAGTGTTGCCGCTGGCGCATACAGAAGCAGTTATGTCAGTGCCTCTGCAGGTGGCGTTGCACGCGTGCCTGGACGCGGAAGACGAAGCCCAGCGCACCACCGCGTGCTGCTTGGCCCACATTGAGGCAGGGCGATACCCGTTGGCGCTGGTGTCATCCGACCGTGCGCTGACCCGCCGTGTGCGCGCCATGCTGGAAGGCGTAGGCGTACACATGCGAGACGAGAACGGCTGGAAGCTGTCCACCAGCAGCGCCGCTGCGCGCCTGATGGCCGTGCTGCATGCGTGCGCATGGAATGCGTCTACCGACGACGTGCTGGACTGGCTCAAAACAGTGCCCACCTGGGTTGCCCATGGCGACGCCATAGAGGCTGCGCTGCGCCGTGACCAAGTGCGTGATTGGCGTCGTGCGGCTACTTCACACACTATCGCAAAAAAT
>JBEGPS010000070.1:0-10173 GCA_041181325.1 Pseudomonadota bacterium | reverse complement strand
GCATTGCCATTGGACCTTGGGGCCTCGGGCTAGTCACCAACGTGGATGACATATTGCACTTTGCCGAATTCGGCGTAGTGCTGATGTTGTTTTTGGTGGGTCTAGAGCTGGAACCCAAGCGGCTGTGGAGTCTTCGCCGCCCGATTTTTGGCTGGGGCAGCGCACAAGTGATGGCCTGCACGTTGGCACTGGCGCTAGCGGGCGTGGCGGTTGGGATGGGCTGGCGCATCAGTTTGGTAGCAGGGCTTGGCCTGGCGTTGTCCAGCACCGCCATTGCCTTGCAGGTCATGGGCGAGCGCAATTTGCTGCCCACCTCCAGCGGTCAGGCCTCGTTTTCTATTCTGTTGTTTCAAGACGTAGCGGCCATCCCCATCCTGGCGTTGATGCCCTTGTTGGGCATCGCTTCAGAACCAAATGAACACTTAACGCGGCCCGCTCAAAAGTGAAGTGCAACACACCAATTGAATCTTCAATAAGGTGTGTCTATGAAACCGAAACAAGAATACAAACAGCTCGACTGCCAAGAGCGCCAAACCATCGCGGTGTGCCTTGAACTGGGATTAAGCATCCGGGCCATCGCCCGAGTACTTGCCCGCGCGCCCTCCACAGTGAGCCGCGAGATCAACCGAAACAGTGGCGCTGCAACCTACAGCGGTCGCTTTGCTCACCAACGCTTTGTGCGTCGACGTTGGCACAGCAGACCACCGCCTAAACTGGTGGTTGGAAATACACTGTTTGCCTCTGTGCAGACTTTATTGCTTGAGCGCTGGTCACCCCAGCAAATCGCCGCACGCCTGGCTACACTGCACCCGCACGAGGCTGCCAAACGCATCTCGCATGAAACCATCTACAACGTCATCTACGCCCAACCTCGCGGCGAGCTACGCCGCGAACTCATCGCCTGCTTGCGGTTAGCACGCACCAAGCGCTGGCCCCGCTCGCGTGGAGAAGACAGACGCGGCCAGATGGCAGACCTCCTGAGCATCCACGTACGTCCGCCAGAGATCGAAGATCGCCAGTTCCCCGGACACTGGGAAGGTGACCTGATCAAGGGGGCGGGCAATCTCAGTGCGGTGGGCACCCTGGTGGAACGAAGCACACGGCTGCTGATGCTGGTCAAGCTGCCTCACCCTAACCCGGCCACTGCTGCCCATGTACTACAGGCGTTTACGGACAAGTTGAACGGTATTGCCACACCAATGCGCCAGACACTGACCTATGACCGCGGTCGGGAGATGGCACACCACCGGCAACTGACTGCAAATACCGGTGTAGCGGTGTACTTCTGTGATCCGCACAGTCCGTGGCAAAGGGGCACCAACGAAAACACCAATGGCTTGGTACGCCAGTATTTGCCCAAGGGCACGGATCTCTCGGGATGGAGTCAGACGCAGCTCGATGCGATTGCTGACCAGATGAATGGGCGACCACGCAAGACGCTGGGGTGGCTTACGCCGTTTGAGGTTTATAGCCAGTGGCTGGCTAAGCTTGAACACTCCCCTGATGTCATCCAATAAACTACCCTTGTGTTGCACTTGGATTTGAGTGCGCCCCCCGTACAACATGCGCAAGCAGCTATTGTTTTTGTAGCAAACGGGTGCCGATCAGGCAGCAACTTCGGGTGTCAAAACCGGGCCCGCACCGCTAAAGCGCTCCAGCATCAGGTAAATCACCGGGGTAATAAACAGCGTAATCGCTTGGGAAAACACCAGCCCGCCCACCACCGCCAAGCCCAGCGGTTGGCGCAACTCGGCGCCAGCGCCAATGCCCAGTGCAATCGGCAAAGCACCCATCAGAGCCGCCATGGTGGTCATCATGATGGGGCGAAACCGCAGAATGCAGGCCTCGCGAATCGCCTGCGCAGGGGCCATACCTTGGTGGCGCTGCGCATCCAGCGCAAAGTCGATCATCATGATGGCGTTCTTCTTCACGATGCCGATGAGAAGCACGATGCCAATGGTGGCGATCAGCGTCAGGTCTTGGCCAAACAGCATCAGCGTGGCCAGCGCACCCACCGCAGCGGATGGCAAGCCCGCCAAAATCGTGATGGGGTGGATATAGCTCTCGTACAGCACGCCCAACAGCACGTAAATGACGAGCAAGGCCGCCACCACCAGAACGGTCTGGCTACCCTGCGCGCTTTTGAACACCGCCGCGTCACCACCGTAGGTGCTGATGATGGACGACGGCATTTGAATCGCCTCGCGCGCGGCGTCGATCTTGGCAGTGGCGTCACCCAAAGCCGCACCCGGTGCCAGATTGAACGACACCGTCACCGCCTGTAATTGCCCCACGTGGTTGATCGACGATGGGCCCACGCTGCGCTCTACGGTGGTAAAGCTCGACATTGGCACCAGTGCGCCGGTGGAGGCGCGCACGTAGATGGAGTTCAGCGCCTTCTCGTCCTGCTTGGCCTCAGGTGCTACTTCCATGATGACCTGGTAGCTGTCGGTGGGCAGGTAAATGGTGGACACCTGGCGCTCGCCAAACGCGCTGAACAAGGCGCTGCGAATGGCGTCAATGGACACGCCCAGCGCATTGGCCCGGTCACGGTCAATCTTGAGCTGCGCCTGCAAGCCGCGCAGCTGCGCGTCGCTGGTGACATCGCGGAACACGGCATCGGTACGCAACTTGTCTTGCAGCTTGTTGGCCCACGTGTTGAGCTCGTCGGCGCGCACGCTTTGCAAGATGTACTGGTACTGCGCCTTGCTTTGGCGGCCACCGAGCTGCAAATTTTGGGTTGGCCGCATAAACACGTTGATGCCCGCCACTGAACGCAGCTTTTTACGCAAGCCCTCCAACACTTTTTTCATGGGCTGGCGCTCGGCCATGGGTTTAAGGGTGACGAACATGCGCCCGGTGTTTTGCGCTCCGCTACCGCCATTGAACGAGCTGACTGCGCCCACATTGCTGTCCTCGCGGATGACCGCCGCTGCACGCTCTTGCAGGCGCACCATTTCTGGAAACGAGGTGTCCTCCCCGGCTTCGGTCGTCACCTGGATCTGGCCGATATCTTCTTCGGGGAAAAACCCTTTGGGAATCACCACCAGTAGCCACGCGGTGGCGACAAACGTGGCGATGGCCAGTGTCACCATGACATAACGGTGCGCCAGCGCCCAATCCAGCATACGTGTGTAACCTGCCAGCACAGCGTTAAAGCCGCGCTCAAAGCTACGCACCACGGCGCCGGGCGGCTTCATGTGGATCTCATCCGTCAAAAAGCGGCTGGCCAGCATGGGCACCAGCGTCAGCGAGACAAAGGCCGACACCACAATGGCCAGCCCCACCACCACTGCAAATTCGTGGAACAACAAGCCAATCACACCGGGCATGAAGAAGATGGGAATGAACACCGCAATGAGCGACGACGAAATCGAGATGATGGTGAACCCCACCTCGCGCGCACCCCTTAGGGCGGCCTGAAACGGGTCTTCGCCGTGCTCTACGTGGCGAATGATGTTTTCCAGCACCACGATGGCATCATCTACTACCAGCCCCACGGCCAGCGTCAAACCAAGCAGCGAGATGTTGTCTAGGCTGTACGACAGGCCCCACAGCAAAGCCACGGCGCCTACCAATGACACGGGCAATGACAGCGCCGGAATAACGGTGGCCACAAAGCGGCGCAAGAACAAAAAAATGACCAGAACCACCAGCACGATGGTGCCCAACAGCGTGAGCGAAACATCGTGCAAGGCTTCGCGCACCGACACCGAGCGGTCGTTGATGGGCGTCAGGCTGACTGACTGCGGCATTTGGCTCTGCAGCGCAGGCAGCGCAGCGCGGATGGAGTCGACCACGCGCACGGTGTTGGCCCCAGGCTGGCGCTGAATGGCCAGCGTGATGCTGTTTTCGCCGTTAAGCGTGGCCCAGCTTTTGAGTGTCTCCAGGCTGTCTTCGACCACGGCGACGTCACGCAGGCGCACCGGATTGCCACCACGCGTGCTGACGATCAGGCTGGCAAACTCTTCCGCAGAACGCAGCTGCCGGTTGGCCTGCAAAACCAAGGTTTGCTTCGGGCCTTCCAGCGTGCCCACCGGCGTATTGACGTTGGCGGCTTTGAGCGCGGCGCTGATTTCGTCCAGGCCGATGTTGCGCGCGGCTAGCGCGTCGGGCTGAATGCGCACTCGCACTGCATAACGCTTAGCACCGAAAATGTTGACCTGGGCCACCCCATCCACCGTGGACAGCGTGGGCGAAATCAGGTGCTCGGCGTAATCTTGCAAATCGGCCGGAGCCAGCGAGGGCGAGCGCAAGGCAATCAGCAGCACCGGCGCATCCGCCGGGTTGACCTTGCGGTACGAAGGCGGATTGGTCATGTCTTGCGGCAGCGCGCGCTGGGCGCGCAACAGGGCGGCTTGCACGTCCACGGCAGCTGCATCAATGTTGCGCGACTCTTCAAACTCCAGCGTGAGGGAAGTGTTGCCCAGCGTGCTGGTGGAGCTGATGGTTTTGAGGCCTGGAACGGTTTGAAACTGCTTCTCTAGCGGCAGGGCTACCGAGGTGGCCATGGTCTCGGGGCTAGCCCCCGGCAACGCCGCAGAGACGTTGATCACCGGGGTGTCGTAGCTGGGCAGCGCCGCGACCGGAATGCTGCGAAACCCAATCACCCCTGCCAGCACAATGGCAAGGTTGAGCAGCACCGTCATGACCGGACGGCGGATAAACAGTTCGGTCAACTTCATGGTGTTGCGCCCTTGGTGGCACCCGCCGGAGCACCTTTGCCGTCTTTCGCTTCTCGGTTCTTTTCCACCACCGCAGCGTTGGGCCGCAGGTTTTGCTTGCCTTCCAGCACTACGCTCTCACCGGCTTTGACTCCGCTTACCGCAGCGTCGCCCGCCTCGGCTACCAAAAGCTTGACCGGGCGCAGCGCAGCCTTGCCGTCTTCCACCACATAAACAATGGTGCCGCGTGCGCCCTGGATGATGGCGGCCTGCGGCACCACTACAGCGTCTTTGAGCGTGGATACAGTTTGCGACACCTCGACAAAAGCGCCGGGCCACAGCTTGGAGTCTTTGTTGTCAAACACGGCCTTGGCTTTGACGGCGCCCGAGCTGGGGTCGACCGCGTTGTCGACAAACTGCAAGCGCCCTTTGAACGTGCCGCCACCATCGGCCAGCGTGGCCGTTACGGGGCTGCCTTGGCCGTGCAAAGCCTGTAGGGCATCGGTCAGATTGCGCTGCGGAATGCTGAAACCCACCCCGACCGGATCGAGCTGGGTGATGGTGACCAGGGTGGTCTGGTTGGCCTGCACCGCACTGCCCGCGTACACCGCCACGGCACCGGCGCGCCCGGCGTTGGGTGCCACGATGCGGGCGAACGACAACGCTACCTGCGCCGCGTCAATGGCCGCGCGGTCCGCCACTGCAGTGGCGGCCACGGCTTCCATTTGTGCCTGGGCGGTATCTACCGCGCCTTGCGAGATGAAGTTTTGGGTAAATAGCTGCTTGGCGCGCTCAAACTGGCGTGTGACATCGGCCAGACTGGCGTTGTCTTTGGCTAGTTGGGCACGGGCTTTGGCTACGTTGGCCTCGTCGGTGCGGGCATCCAGGGTGAACAGCAACTGGCCTGCCTTGATGAACTGACCTTCTTTGAAATGCACCTTGCTCACCGTGCTGGAGACTTGCGCTTTCACATCTACGGTGGTGAGGGGCACCACCGTACCGGTGGCTTTGAGGGTGATCGACAAATCGCGTACTTGCGCCTTAACGGTGCCCACGGTGACCGGAGCGCTATTGCCTGCAGCTGGGGCACTCGCGGGCGCTGCCGGGGCAGTCGGCGGCGGTGTCAGCGCTGCATCGGGGCGTTGGGAGCAGCCCATGGCAATGAGTGCAACGGTGGCAACAACAATAGCGATTTTGATTTTTTCAATGATCATGGCAGGTCTGCAAACTGGGGTGTTGAAACACAAACGTTGATGGTATGACCCGCCACAGACCTAAACGTGCCGCTTCGACGTTGATGTGTAAAGCATCCGTAAAGTTGAGACAGGGTCAGTGTTATTTAGGGAGCTTCTGCCGCCCGCCAAAAGCTGGCGAAGCGCGGCACACCTGCGCCAGTAAGTCCACGGTATCGAAAAGTCACCCAAGCGCCCACGGGGGGTGGCGAGCGGCGCTGCGCATCGCTCAGACCCGTGCCCAGCTTGAAGCGCTGCGCCGGTTTGCCGTCAACGGCCTGCAGCTCCACCAGCAAGGCGCCTAGTTGGCCAGCGTGTTTGCCTTTGCCAAGCACATGCCCCACCACGAGCGCCTCGGCGTCGTCTAGGGGTTTGAGTTTGCGCAGGTCGTCGCTGCGGTTCGCCACATACAGGGCAGACGCGCGGTGCAGCATCAGCCCTTCGCCGCCACCGGCCACCGTGGCGCGAAGTTGCTGCTGCAAAGCCGCCTCGGTAGTGCCGCGCACTTGCGTTACCGCCTGCACCCACGACTGGTTGAGCTGGGCCACGGTCGCTTGCAGCGCAGCCAGCCGCTCCTCAAACGTGACGCCCTTTTTGGCCCCGTTTGTAGACACATCTGCGGGCAAATCAAACACCATAAACCGCAATGCGCGCCAAGCAGAATCCACCGGCACGCTTTGGCGCACGGTGGACACGGCCAGCTCAAACTGCCCGCGTCCGGCCCACAGCTCGCCTTCCATGGGGATGGCGGGCCAACCGACGGTGAACCAATCCGGCGCGGCGATGGGGTTGCCACCCCGGGTAATCAGGCGCCGACCGTCCCAGTAGCCGCGCACTCCGTCATATTTTTCGCTTACAAAATAGTCTGTCAGCGGCACGCCTGGTCGGTAGCTTTTGGCCAACATGATCGGTGGCGGCACCGCCCACGCTGCTATGGGCGCGAAGGTGGCCAAAAGGGCCAGGCAAGCCTGGCGGCGTGACAACGGAATTCCCGGGGTGCGCGTGTGCATAGACTTCTCCCTCAAAAACCATCTGCTACATTTTTTATAGCTGCTTACGTAGACCTGACGGTTGCTAGCGGCTATTTAGACCATCAAAACAGGTAGACATCACCAAATCCACAATCTGGGTGTCGTCGTGCTGCCCACCCATTTTCAGAAACTCCAGCACCGGGTCACAGGCGCGGGCGTACAGGGTGTACAACACCGCAATGGCGGGAATTTTGGTGTTGAGCGAGCCATGGGCTTGGGCGGCTTCAATCCACGCGCCCAACACATCGCTGACCTCCATCAAGCCATTCATATAGTCTTTGCTGCCCATGAGGGTCGCGCGCAGGCTGGAGTTCTGGCTAGGCAGGCTGGGCATTTCGCCGCCAATTTTTAGCTCCATAGTCCAGCGCACCACGGCGCGCAGATTGTCCAGCGGCGCAGCGTCTGTGGGCAAGGTGGCCAGATAGTCTTGCGCGCGACGCATTACGCGCACCATGGCTGCGCAGGCCAGATCTTCTTTGCTGGGAAAGTGCTTGTATAGACTGGCTTTGGCAATGCCCACGCTGGTAGCCACCTCATCCACGGTCATGGCCTCAAAGCCTTTTTCTGCCAGCAGGCGGTTGACTGCACTGATGATGGCGTCCTCTCGGGCTAGAAGCATTTGCTGCTTGAAAGACACTTTGACTGTGGTTTTAGGTTGCATGCCCACAGTTTAGCCGCTCACGTCAATTTATATCGCGCAGGACTATTTTGTGACTAGGTAGTTTTATCTGACGCTGTCAGCGCGCCGCTAGCGGCTTGGGTCAGGGCTGCGGTGAGGCGGTCGATCACTACCGAGTCCAGATTCCAGCAATGCCAGTACAAATTAACCGGCAGCGTCACCTGCGGGGCCAGATTGACCAGCGCGCCGCTGGCCAACAAACTGCGCACTTGCAACTCGGGCACCACCGTGGCACCCCAGCCTGCCAAGGCAGCGCGCACCTGGCCTTCGGAGCTGGGCACAAAACGCTGATTGAGCGTGACCCGGCGCAGCTTCAGGGCGCGGGCCACAAACTCGGTCGGCACGTCGTCCTTGCGGTTGAAGGCGATGAACGGAATCTGCCGAAAGTTGTGCGCGGTGAGCCCCTGCGGGCAGCGCGCTTGCACATAGGTGGGCGCGGCCACGGCCACGTAATGCATGGCGCCCAAGGGCAGCACTTTGCAGCCGCGCAGCGCTTGTTTGAGCGTAGTCACGCAGCCCATTACCAGCCCCTCGCGCAGCCACTCATGGGTAAAGTCTTGGTCATCCGTGATGATTTCGAGTGGTAAGCCTTCACTAACCAAGGGCCCCAGCGCGGGCAGGGCCCAGGTGGAAATGCTGTCGGCGTTGATGGCAATGGAGATGCGGTCTTCCTCCCGGGCGGCGCCTGTACCCGGGGTTAGGTCGTGCAAATCGGTATCCAAATCGGCGCGCAAGAGGCGCAACTGCATGGCGTGTTTGATCAGCAAACGGCCCGCTGCGGTGGGTTTGAGCGGTCGGCTGCGCACCAGCAGCACGGTGCCGGCTTGCGCTTCCAGTGCGCGCAAGCGCTGCGACACCGCCGACTGCGTGACCGACAGGCGTACCGCAGCGCGTTCAAAACCGCCCTCTTCCACAATGGCGGCAAGGCATTCCAAGGCATCGGCTTCAAAGGCGCGCATAGTGTTTTTGTATTAGCCGAACTAATGAATTAACTATCTGCATTATTTCACTTTCAGTGCGTCACGCTTTGCAGGACACTCATATCTTATGAAAATCACCATTCTTGGCGCAGGCATTATTGGCATCAGCACAGCGTGGCATTTGGCAGAGCACGGCCATGAGGTGACCGTGGTGGACCGGCAAAGTGACGCGGCACTGGAAACCAGCTTTGCCAATGCCGCGCAGATTTCGGTGAGCTACTGCGAGCCCTGGGCCAACCGCGAGGCTCCGCTGAAAGCCTTGAAGTGGATGTTTAGCAAGGAAGCGCCTTTGCTGTTTCGCCCGCAGTTGCCGTTCGGCGAGGGATTTCACCAGTACCGCTGGGCTCTGGAATTTTTGGCCAACTGCAACGACATGGCCTTTGAGCGCAATGTGCAGCAGCTCGTGGCTTTGGGTTCTTACAGCCACACCGCCCTGAAAGAAGTGGTGGCTGCCACCGGCATTGAATTCAACCGCCTAGAAAAGGGCATTGCCCACTACTTCGTGGATCCAAAGTCTTTTAGCAGCGCCGCCAAGTCCGCCGCCATGATGGCCAAATACGGAGTGAACCGCCGCGTGGTCAGCAAAGAAGAGTTGCTCAAAATTGAACCCGCTTTTCAACAGTTTGCAGCGCACATTGTGGGCGGCACCTATACGGCCAGCGACGAGAGTGGCGACGCACGCGTGTTCACCCAGGAACTGGCCAAACGCTGCGCGGCCAAAGGTGTCAAGTTTTTGTGGAGCCACGACGTGCTGGCGCTGAACCAGCGCGCCAGCACCAACGGCAGGGGCGCAGACAAAACCATTGACACGGTAAGCGTGCGGGACCATATTTCAGGCCATGCCCAAACGCTCACAGCCGACCACTTTGTTGTGGCCATGGGCTCGTACACCGCGCCGTTATTGCGCACCGTAGGCGTCAACTTGCCCATCTACCCCGGCAAGGGCTACAGCGCCACCTTCAAAATTCTTAAACCCGAGCTCGCACCCAAGGTCAGCTTTATTGACGACTCCGTGAAATGCGCCATGAGCCGCCTGGGCGATGAGCTGCGCATTGCCGGCACTATCGAAGTGGGCGGCTACAGCTTGGACCTGGACGGTAGCTTGGCCCGCGCCCGCTGCGCCATGCTGGCGCGTCGCGTGGAGACCGTGTTCCCCGGCGTATGCGACACCCGCACCGAAGCAGAGGGCGGCAACCCGCGCTTCTGGACCGGCCTGCGCCCGGCCACCCCTACCAACATCCCGTATATCGGCAAAACCAAGGTGGGCAAGCTGTGGGTCAACGCCGGTCACGGCACCTTGGGCTGGACCCACGGCGCAGGCTCGGGCAAAGCCATTGCAGAACTGATCAGCGGAAGGCAACCGGCGATGCAGTTTGGGTTTTATGGTGTGGACAAACCATCGACGGCGTGGGCAGCGCTCAAACACCCCTGAAACACCTGCGTCGCCCTGCTGGCTTGGGGTGACCTGCGGGCGATGGCAAAAAACTGGCAGTCGTAGCGCAGCACATCGGGCTGCACGGCGCGCATTTGGCCGCGCTGCACAAAGGCCTCGGCGTAGTGGTCGGGCAAAAAACCTAAAAATTCACC
>JBEGPS010000069.1:0-3278 GCA_041181325.1 Pseudomonadota bacterium | reverse complement strand
CGATTACCAAACACAACGCCGTCTTTTTCATACGGAAAAGGCCCGCCTTGAAAAATGCGCTGGTAGGTGTCTCGCCCCTGTGTAGGAAGCTGCGCTAGCGTAACGTTGGCAATGGCTATTTGCCCTGCCGTCGATTTTGCAATTGCACCGCTACAGGCCAGCGTAGCAATAAGAGCCACACTAGTGAGCGCTAACTTGAAAACGCCCTTGCGCACTGAAGACCCCTTTGAACTACTACGGGTAAACCCGAAAAACCAAGGTCCCTAGTGTCGCGTATTCATGACAAAAAAGCAAGGGCCTGCCCAAAGATTGAGCAAACCCCTGCGGTTGATTTATGTCAGCGGGTAGCGTTAGCGTCGGCTACGGTTAGTGCCGTCATATTGACGATTCGTCGGACAGTGGTGCTGGCGGTGAGCACATGCACGGGTTTGGCGGCACCTAGCAACACGGGTCCAATGGCGATATTGCCACCGGCTGCTGTTTTGAGCAGGTTGTAAGCAATGTTGGCAGCATCAATGTTGGGCAACACTAAAAGATTGGCGTCGCCATGCAGCGTGCTGTTAGGCATCATGGTGTGGCGTGCGGCGCCGTCCAGGGCCACGTCGCCATGCATTTCGCCATCCACTTCCAGCCATGGCGCCTGCACTTTCAAGAGCGCTAGTGTGTCGCGCATTTTGATAGCGCTTGGTTCGTTACTGCTGCCAAAATTGGAATGGCTCAGCAGCGCTGCCTTAGGCTTAATGCCAAAGCGCATCATTTCCTCAGCGGCCATGACTGTGATTTCGCACAATTCTTCAGCGGTAGGGTCGTAGTTGACGTGGGTGTCGACTAAAAAGACTTGTCGACCCGGCAGCATCAGGCCGTTCATACAGGCGTAGATTTGTACGTCCTGTGGAGTGCTGGGGCTGCCGCCTTGGCGTTTGCCAATCACTTGATCGATGTATTGCAAGTGCAGCGATGTGGTTCCCCAAGTGCCGCAAATCATGCCGTCTACATCGCCTTTGTGAAGCAACATGGCGCCAATCAGCGTCAGACGGCGGCGCATCTCTATTTTCGCAACTGGCACCGTAATGCCCTTGCGCGCTGTCATCTGGTGGTAGGTCTGCCAGAAGTCACGGTAGCGGTGGTCTTGCTCGACGTTCACCACGTTGTAGTCGCGGCCCTCTTTGAGTCGCAGGCCAAACTTCTCAATGCGCTCGGCAATTACGGTTGGACGGCCGATCAGGGTAGGGAACGCAAGCTGTTCGTCCACCACGATTTGGGCTGCGCGCAAGACGCGTTCGTCCTCGCCTTCGGCATAAGCCACGCGCTTTTTCAGGGCTTTCTTGGCGGCCGTGAAAATGGGCTTCATGGTGGTGCCAGACGCGTAGACAAAGCTTTGCAGGCGCTCGCGGTAGGCATCCATGTCGGTAATGGGGCGCAGGGCTACACCACTGGCGGCGGCGGCTTGGGCGACTGCAGGGGCAATCTTTATCATTAAGCGCGGATCGAAGGGCTTGGGAATCAGGTATTCGGGCCCAAAGGCCAATTGCTCGCCCGCGTAAGCCGCAGCCACCACTTCGCTTTGTTCGGCCTGGGCCAGTTCGGCAATGGCGTGCACCGCTGCAATTTCCATTTCCAGGGTAATGGTGGATGCGCCTGCATCCAGCGCGCCGCGGAAAATGTAGGGGAAGCACAGAACGTTATTGACCTGGTTGGGATAGTCAGTGCGGCCCGTGGCCATGATGGCATCGTCACGCACAGCCTTGACTTCTTCGGGCAAGATTTCGGGCGTGGGGTTGGCCAGCGCAAAAATCAGGGGGCGTTCGGCCATGGACTTGACCATGTCGGGCTTAAGCACGCCGCCTGCCGACAGGCCCAAGAAGATGTCCGCACCGACGATGACTTCGCGTAGCGTGCGTGCATCGGTCTTTTGGGCGAACTGGATCTTGTCTTCGTCCATCAACTCGGTACGGCCCTGATAAACCACTCCGGCCAAGTCGGTCACGTAAATGTTTTCGCGGGGAATGCC
The DNA here is from genome assembly GCA_041181325.1 of Pseudomonadota bacterium. Lineage (GTDB taxonomy): Bacteria > Pseudomonadota > Gammaproteobacteria > Burkholderiales > Burkholderiaceae_C > Allorhodoferax. The sequence continues at coordinate 1,267 of JBEGPS010000069.1, read as the reverse complement.
CAGCTTGACCAGCAAACCCAGGCATGCCAATGCGGCGGCACCTGCGCCAGAGGTAACGAGCTTAACCTTTTTGGGGTCTTTGTTGGCCACTTTCAGACCGTTGAGAATCGCAGCGCCAACGCAAATAGCCGTGCCGTGCTGGTCGTCATGGAAGACTGGAATCTTCATGCGCTCGCGCAGTTTGCGCTCTACATAAAAGCAGTCAGGCGCTTTGATGTCTTCGAGATTAATGCCGCCAAAGGTGGGCTCTAGCGAGGCAATGATGTCGACTAGTTTGTCGAGGTCGTGCTTTTCATCGATTTCCAAATCAAACACGTCAATGCCGGCAAACTTCTTAAACAGCACGCCCTTACCCTCCATCACAGGCTTGGATGCCAATGGGCCAATGTCACCTAGGCCGAGCACTGCAGTGCCATTCGTGATGACAGCGACCAGATTGCCGCGGCTGGTGTACTTGAATGCGTTATTGGGGTCTTTAACGATTTCCTCGCACGGGGCGGCCACACCGGGTGAGTAAGCCAGGGCCAAGTCGTGCTGGTTGATCAACTGCTTCGTGGCACAAATGGCCACCTTGCCGGGGGTGGGGAACTCGTGGTACTCCAGGGCCGCTTGACGCAATTGCGACTTTTTCTCAGCGGAGTTGGAGACTGGGGTGAATGGGGGGAGGTCGGCCATGTTGCGTCCTGGTCTTGGGCTTATGCCGTGAAGCAGCACCCGTGCACTAAATAGGGATGCTGATTGTAGGCCTGATGTAAGCACTTCAGACTATGCATAGCAGCGCACCTTATGTAAAAGATGTATGCCTTTATGCGTACCGCGCAGCTACTTTTCAACTTATGGTGCGCTTGGCAAACTCCATACGGCGAGTGGTTTGCTTGCCGCTCAGTACAAAGCCGCGCTGCTGGCCTTGTGCGTCCACAAATATCCACGCATCGGTGCTAGCAGGGTCATCAGCTTGCCATTGGCCAGCAATGGACGGATGCGCAGCCACGACCACCAGCGGCATGGCCGGGGTTTTGATGGCCACTGGCATCAATGGAAACTCCAGTACTGTAGACGTGCCCACCAGTGTGGCTGCAAGGGCTTTGGCTGCGTGCATGATCGGCATGACATACGGCAAGGTGCGCTGCCCAGCCGATGCGTATTGTGCGCAGTCGCCCAGCGCATACACCTGCGCTGCGGAAGTTCGTAACTGCGCGTTGACCAGAATGCCGCGCTCAACAGCAATGCCTGCGTTGGCGGCTATACGGGTATCTGCCCGCAGTCC
>JBEGPS010000068.1:0-10093 GCA_041181325.1 Pseudomonadota bacterium | reverse complement strand
TACTATCTACGGCACAGCACAGTGGCAGCACCTGACTCGCTGGGTGTCGCCCATGCTAGCGGTACCGCACGCTGCGTTTGCCATTGGGCTAGTGGTGCTTGTTGCTCCCAGCGGTTGGTTGCTGCGCATGGTGTCACCGTGGGCCACTGGACTACACGCGCCACCGCCTTGGGCTAGCACCCAAGACCCGTGGGGTTTGGGGTTGATTGTGGTGCTGGTGTTGAAAGAAATTCCGTTTCTGCTATGGGCCGCCATGGCCCACTTGCAGCGCGCCGACATAGCGCAGCGGCTGCAGCGCGAGCTGCTGCTGTGCCACACCATGGGCTATGGCACCGAGCAAGCATGGTGGCGCGTGGGCTGGCCGCAACTTTTGCCAAACCTATATGGGCCACTAATTGCCGTACTGGCTTACGGGTTGACAGTGGTGGACGTAGCGCTGGTGATTGGCCCTACCAATCCCCCCACTCTGGCTGTACTGGCGTGGCAGTGGCTGCAAGACGCAGATGCTGCGACCAATACACAAGGTGTGGCAGCTGCATGGGTTTTGGCGGCAGTGGTGATTGTTGTGGCATGTGTTGGCTGGGCGGGCATGCAGTTGCCACTCTGGCGCACGCATTGGACACGTGGACTGCCAGCGAAGCCCAGACCAGCCATCCCCATTAAGTACCGCGTTAACGGTCATCGCACCCGCTGGCCGAGTGCATCACTTGCCTTGCTGTTGCTGGCCTACGCCGCTGTGTTGATGGCACTGGCATTGGGTAGCGTAATAGGTAGTTGGCCGTTTCCGTTGCTCATGCCAGAGGATTTAACGTGGGAGGCTTGGAAGGCAGTGGCAGCCAGCAGCGCAACAGTCAGCACGACTATGTGGATCGGCCTGACCAGCAGCGCCACGGCATTGGTCATGGCCATGGCGCTGCTAGAGCTGGCGCCCAAACGTTGGGCCACCCCCATGCAAGCTGTGTTGTATGTGCCACTGGTGCTGCCTGCGGTGTTGTGGACGATTGGTCTGCACCGGCTGGCCTTGGCATGGAATATCGATGCCACCGGCTGGGGCCTATGGCTGGCCCACACGCTATCAAACCTGCCCTATGTGGTGCTCGCACTGCAGGGGCCATATGCAGGGTTTGATGCACGCATGGCACAGGTGGCCTCAAGTCTGGGGCGCACACGTTGCGCTTTTTTGTTGCAGGTGAAGTGGCCGTTGCTGCGCGCTGCTTTGACCGCCAGTTTCGCTGTGGGTTTTGCGGTCAGTGTGGCGCAGTACTTGCCCACGTTGTATGTGGGGGCGGGCCGCTTTAACACCGTGACCACCGAGGCCGTTCAACTAGCCGCTGGCGGACAACGATCACTCACCGCTGCATACGCCTGGCTGCAATGGGCCTTGCCGGTGCTGGTGTTTGGTGTGGCAGCGTGGCTAGGCCGCGCGAGGCGGTTTGGTACTCTAAATAGGTAAGCTCCTAATTACATGACTTTATCGATTCACGTGCGAGCGCTGCGCACTATTTCCGCGGCCCTGGTCGAAAACCTGAGCATCCAAGTACCCGGCGGAGTGGTGCACACGCTAATGGGCGGTAGTGGTTCGGGTAAATCATCGTTACTGGCTGCGATCTGCGGCACCTTGGCACCGGGTTTGGTATTTGACGGTAGCGTGGAACTCAACGGGCAAGCGTTGGATGCACTACCAACGCAAGCCCGCCGCGTCGGCATCTTGTTCCAAGACGACTTGCTGTTCGCCCATATGACGGTGCGTGAAAACCTGCTGTTTGCCATACCCGCCGGCCCGCAAGCAGCGCGCGAAACTGCAGTGCGGCAAGCACTGACAGACGTTGAAATGCAAGCCCACCTGCACGCTAACCCGGCGACGCTTTCGGGCGGCCAGCGTGCCCGCATATCGCTGGCACGCGCGCTACTGGCACAACCCCACGCACTGTTGCTGGACGAGCCATTTTCCAAGCTCGACGCAGACCTGCGCGTGCGCATGCGCGCATTGGTATTTGGTATGGTGGCTGCGCGCGGCATACCTGCACTGCTGGTTAGCCACGATGCGGCAGACATTGCAGACGCAACACGCCTGACCACGCTGAATCCGATATGACACCCAACAACCCGTCGCTCAAAACCGCCCCCGCCTCAGGCCCCGCATCCACCGTTGTGCCTTTACTGGCATTGCTGGGCTCGGTAACGGCATTGGGCGTGGGCACTTCGCTGGCCAAACAGCTTTTTCCACAAGTGGGCTCGCTAGGCACCACGGCGTTGCGGGTAGGGTTGTCGGCGCTGTTGGTTTTGGCGATTTGGCGGCCGTGGCGTTGGGCACTATTACGTACCGATGCCCTGTCCCTGGTGCGCTACGGCGTGGCCATGGGCGCTATGAATTTGCTGTTTTACATGTCGCTGCGCACCATTCCGTTTGGGGTGGCCGTAGCGATAGAGTTTTCAGGGCCACTGGCAGTGGCCCTGTTTCACTCCCGCAAAGCCGTAGATTTTGGTTGGCTGGCCTTGGCCGCTACAGGCTTGGGCCTGCTGCTGCCTCTAGGGCACGACGTGGCCAGCCTGGAATAGGCGTGTGGCACGCGGGCGCTGCGTTATTGGACCCGCAGGTGTTGCTGTGGGGGCTGCTGGTGGCCGCCGTGTCCAGCGCCTTGCCCATCTCGCTTGACATGGTGGCCCTGAAACGGCTGCCGAAGCAGGCCTTTGGCATCATGACCAGCATGGAGCCTGCGGTGTCAGCGCTTTTGGGTTTATGGATGCTAGACGAACACTTGAGCGCGCAGCAATGTATCGCCATTGTGCTCATCATGGCCGCAGCGGCTGGCAGCTCATTTACCGCCAGCCGAGAAAACTAGGCTGGGCAAAAATGCAGAGAGTGTTGTAATGTTTTTCCACCCCCAACGACCAACGCCCTTATGCACTCACATTCCACCCGCTTTCACCCCACTTCCTGGTGGTTCCGAATATTGAAAGACTTGGCGCTGGGCGCATTGATGGGTTGTAGCGTTGCCGCATTCGCGCAGGCTACGCCACTCGCACTGGCCGTTGGCTCTACCTTGCAGCTTGCCGCCACCGATGCCAAGGGTCAGCCCTTCAGCATGGCCCAAGCCCAGGGCAAAGTTGCGGTGGTGTTTATTTGGACTACCAGTTGCGCGGTATGCCGCGACAGCCTGCCAGAGCTGCGCTCCAACCTGCGCGGCTGGGCTAACAAACCGTTTGTTCTGGTAAGCGCCAACATCGACCGCAAAACAGAAGACTGGCTGGTATACGACGCAGCCATGGGCCTCACCCAAAACATGGGCAGCAACTGGGTAAGCGTGCACCAGCGTGCCGACTTGCCCCCTACGGCGCGTCTGCCAGTAACGCTTCTGGTCAATCCCCAAGGCAAAGTCATTGCCCGTTATGAGGGGCGCCTCGCTCCCGAAGTGTGGGACAGTGTGGCCGAGCTTTTACCTTGAGTTCAGCCCACCATGCTAGACCGCTACGCCACCGCCCTAATTCGCCTACCCCTGCAAGCCGCTGCCCACGGGTTGGTCCGCGCGGGTGTGGGGGCCAACACAGTCACACTGGTGGGGTTTGGCACGGGCCTGATTGCTGCAATTTTGATAGCTAGCAACGCATACCTGGCGGGGGCTATCGCCTTATTTTTCTCTAGATTGTGCGATGGACTCGATGGTGCGGTTGCACGCCAAACCAGCCCCACCGACGCGGGCGGCTTTTTAGACATCACGCTGGACTTTTTGTTTTACGCCAGCATTCCGCTGGCCTTTGCAGTAGCCAACCCTGCTGATAACGCCCTGGCCGCCGCCGCGCTGCTGGCCGCCTTTATTGGCACCGGCACCAGTTTTCTGGCGTTTGCGGTCCTGGCGGCCAAACAGGGTTTGGCCAGCCTGGACTATCCCGACAAATCGTTTTACTTTTTGGGCGGCCTGACCGAGGCCACCGAGACCCTGGCCTTTTTTGCCGCCATGTGCTTGTGGCCTGCGCACTTCAGTGTGCTGGCCTATACGTTTGCCGCCCTGTGCGCCTTCACCACCGCCACCCGCATCGTGTGGGGATGGCGTACGTTCTCAAAACCGTCCACCTGACGCCGAACCCCGGAACCCCCGCCATGACACCCAAGAAGTTTTTGCTCGTGGCCGCCTTGCTGGCAGGCGTAGCCCTGTTCTTTGTGCTGGACCTGGGCCGCTTTGCCAGCCTGGACTACCTTAAAGCCAGCCAAGCCAATTTTGCGGCGCAGTACGCTGCCGACCCTTGGGCAGTGCGGCTGACCTTTTTTGGCGTGTATGTAGCGGTGGCATCGCTGTCATTGCCGGGGGCGGCGTTGCTTACTTTGGCGGGGGGTGGCGTGTTTGGTTTTGGCTGGGGGCTACTGCTGGTGTCGTTTGCCTCCAGCATTGGGGCTACGGTGTCGTTGTGGGTGGCGCGCTATGTGCTGCGTGACTGGGTGCAAGCCCGCTTTGCCAGCCGCCTGGACGACATCAACCAAGGCGTCGCGCGCGATGGCGCACTCTACCTGTTCAGCCTGCGGCTGATTCCGGTGGTTCCATTTTTTGTTATCAACGTGGCCATGGGTCTGACCACTATGCGGGCGCGCACTTTCTATTGGGTCAGCCAGTTGGGCATGCTGGCGGGCACGGCGGTCTATGTGAATGCGGGCACCCAACTGGCCAGCATCACTGCACTCAAAGACGTGGTCAGCCCGGGGCTGTTGGGTGCGTTTGTGCTGCTGGGCTTGTTTCCCCTGCTGGCCAAAGCGGTGATCAATTTCATTCAAAAGCGCAAGGTCTACGCCCGCTGGAATGCCGTGCGCCCCACTTCGTTCGACCGTAACCTGATCGTGATTGGCGGCGGCGCGGGCGGGCTGGTGTCGGCCTACATTGCCGCAGCCGTCAAGGCCAAGGTCACACTGGTAGAGGCCCACAAAATGGGCGGCGACTGCCTCAACTACGGCTGCGTTCCCAGCAAAGCGCTGATCAAAAGCGCCAAGCTGGCGCACCAGATGCGCCATGCAGAACGCTATGGTTTAAATAGCGGCATACGCACAGCAGACGGGGGCTGCAACCCTATTTCATTCAAAAAAGTGATGCAAAGGGTGAAAGAAGTAATTGAGGCAATAGCCCCCCACGACAGCGTGGAGCGCTATGCCGAGCTGGGTGTAGAGGTGCTGCAGGGCTACGCCAAAATTGTGAACCCGTGGACGGTGGAAATCACGCTGAATGCGGAAGCAGATTCTGCGGCCGGTGCCATACCCCAGGTCGTGCGCCTCACCACCCGCGCCATCGTGATTGCCGCCGGTGCCCGCCCGTTTGTGCCCGCGCTGCCGGGCTTGGAAGAAGTAGGCTATGTCACCAGCGACACCTTATGGGACACCTTCGCCCAGTTGGACGCCGTGCCCAAGCGCCTGGTGGTGCTAGGCGGCGGGCCCATTGGTTGCGAACTGTCGCAAGCCTTTGCCCGGCTGGGCTCGCAGGTCACGCAGGTGGAAATGGGCGCGCGCATCGTGGCGCGCGAAGACGTGGAGGTGTCAGCGCTTGCCGCCGCCGCACTGCAGGCCGATGGCGTGCAGGTGCTGACCGGGCACAAGGCCCTGCGGGTAGAAAAACACCCAACCCAAACCCTTCAGCCTGAGCCGGTAGAAAGCGCTTCGACAAGCGCAGCGGGAACCGGAGTTGGTGAAAGCGCAGGCGGGGTGCTCGTCGTTGAACATGCGGGCGAAGAAAAACGCATCCCCTTCGATCAACTGCTGTGCGCCGTGGGCCGCAGTGCGCGCCTCACCGGCTATGGGCTCGAAGAGTTAGGCGTACCCACCGACAAAACGGTGCAAACCAACGACTACTTGCAAACCATTTACCCCAACATTTACGCCGCAGGCGATGTGGCCGGGCCCTACCAGTTCACCCATGTGGCAGCGCACCAGGCGTGGTACGCGGCAGTCAACGCGCTGTTTGGCGACTTCAAGAAATTCAAAGCCGACTATTCGGTGATTCCGTGGGCCACGTTTATCGACCCCGAAGTGGCCCGCGTAGGCTTGAACGAGCAGGACGCCACCGCACAAGGCATTGCCTTTGACGTAACCAAGTACGACATCGACGACCTGGACCGCCAGATTTGCGACGAAGGCGCAGGCCACCCCACCCACGGCTTTGTCAAAGTGCTGACCGTGCCGGGCAAAGACTCCATACTGGGCGTGACCATCGTGGGCACCCACGCCGCCGACCTGCTGGCGGAATACGTGCTGGCGATGAAGCACGGCCTGGGGCTGAACAAAATTCTGGGCACCATCCACACCTACCCCACGCTGTCCGAGGCCAATAAATACGCAGCAGGCGAGTGGAAGCGCAACCACCAGCCCTACACGCTGTTGGTATGGGTGCGCAGGTTCCACGACTGGCGGCGGCACTAAGTCGATGTGGACCACCCCGCACTCATGAAACAATCAGTGCATGACGACCGCTTTAGCCAACGCGCTGGACTCCACACCTTTTCCCGATACGCAGCAATTGGGCTACCGCCCCCATGACATTCTCTTGTTGGGTGCCGGGACTGCCCATTTGCGCCTGCTAAGCCACCTTGCCAAACACCCCTTGGTAGGGGCCACGGTGACGCTGATTGCGCCTCATGCCCACTCGGTCATTACCAACTGCCTGCCCAACGTAGTGGCTGGCTTGACCGCGCTGGACGACTGTCGTATCGCGCTAGAACCCATGGTGCGCCGCACTGGTGTGCGCTGGTTGCAGCGCAACGTGACCGCGCTGGATGCGCAGGCCAACACGGCACAACTGGACGACGGCAGCAGCGTGCATTACGACCTGCTGTCGGTAGACACCGGGCCGCACCACAACCGCGCCACGCTGGAGAGCACCCTGCCCGGAGCCCGCAAGCACGCCCTGTTTGCGCTGCCGGCAGAATCTTTTACGGCGCTGTGGCCCCAGGTGGTGGAGATGGGCAGCCAGCGCGCCCTGCGCATTGCAGTGCTGGGGGAAGGCGCGCTGGCCGTCAGCCTGGCCATGGCAGTGCGCCATGTGCTGCCTTCTGCGTCGGTCACGCTGGTGGCTGGCCTGCAAGGGGTGGGGCACTACGCGCCAGCGGCGGTGCGCCAGCGCATCGTGCGGGCCCTGAAAAAGCGCCAAATCACTGTGTTGCAAGACACCGCAACGGCGCTAGACGGCGACGCCGTCATGCTGGGCTGTGGTGCCGCTTTGGCCTGCGATGTGCCTCTGTATGCCGGGGTATCGCAGGCAGCGTCCTGGGTGGCAGACAGTGGTTTGGCTATGGACTCCCATGGCGGCATTGCCGTGGACGCCCACCAACGCTCCACCAGCCACGCCCAGGTGTGGGTCATCAACACGGAAATAGGTACGGCAATAGGGTCAGGAGTGGAATCGACTTTGGCGGCCAAAGTAACGGCTGCCGTCGCAGCCCAGCCACCGCAAGCAGCCCCAGCACCTACCCCCCATCGCGGCATGACAACACAGCCTTGTGGCAACCGCTACGCGATTGGTAACTGGGGGCCGCTGACGTTTGAAGGCCGCTGGGTGTGGTGGCTTGCGCAGCAGATTGACCAGCGTGCCATTGCCCGTTACCGTTCCTGACATTCCATATAACCACGACAAGAGACACCCATGCACACCGCTTCCACGCCCAGTAATCGCCGTGTCGACCAGCTACTGGCCCACTACGGCCAAAGCCACACCCACCCCACCAACGAGCGCATTCACTACATGGCCATCCCGGTGATCATGCTCAGCCTGACCGGGCTCATTTTTGCCATTCACCCGTGGTTGGCGTATTTTTTTGTGGTTGCCAGCATGGTGTACTACGCGCGGCTGTCGGTGGTGTTTTTTGCTTGTATGGCGGTGATTAGCATCGCCATGCTGGCAGGGCTGCACGCGTTGGATGCAGCGGGCGTGCTGTTCGCAACATCGGTAGCGCTGTTTGTGGTGGCCTGGATTTTTCAGTTTGTGGGCCACAAGATCGAGGGCAAAAAACCTTCGTTTTTTGAAGACATCCAGTACCTCTGGGTGGGCCCCCTGTTTGTCTTGAGCAAATTGTTTTCTGCCATTGGCGTGCGCTGGTAGGCACGGCAATGGGCTATTTGTCATGAAGCTGTTCGCTCAAGTCGCTTTCATCGTCCGCGCTGAAGTGCAGTTTTTTGCGCGCTTCCCAAAGCTATTGCTAGCCACGGCGTTAATTGCCCTCATACCCGCGCTGTATGCACTCATTTACCTGTCCAGCGTGTGGGACCCAGAAGCCCACTCGGGCGCCCTGCCCGTGGGCCTGGTCAACCTGGACGAAGGCGTGGAATACCGCGAACACGTGTTCAATATGGGCTGGGATGTGGCCAACGGCCTGCGAAAAAAACAAACCTTTGGGTTTAAAGATATTTTGGATGCTGAAGACGCCCGACGCCAAGTGCGCGCAGGGCAGCTGGCATTTGCGCTCATTATTCCCAAAGACTTCAGCTCCAACGCCATCCCAGGCAAAGAGGCAGGTGCCGGAAAAATAGTGGTGTTCACCTCTGAAGGCAACAATTTCGAAAGCGCACGCATTGCCAAGCTGTTTGCACAAGAGCTGGGCCACGACGTGAATGAAACCCTGAATGAACGGCGCTGGAAATTGGTGCTGTCCAGCGCAGCCGGCTCCCAACGCAGCGTAGACCGCCTGCACGAAGGCGTAGCCCAGCTGCGCAGCGGGGTTAAGGAGCTGGCTGTGGGCGCCACCCAAACCGCCAGCGGCGCGAATACCTTAGCCAAAGGCAGCGACCGCATCAGCGACGGGGTAACCCAACTCACCAGCGGCGTAAAACAGCTGGCCGTTGGTATCAAAACCATGGAAGCCAACCGGGCCCGCAACTCCGAACTCAACCGACTGAAGGCCGGCGCAGAAGAATTGGCTGCCGCACAAATCGACATGGGCAAAGGCCTGGGTGACCTCAAAGACGGCAGCAAACGCTTGGTGGATGGGGTGGTTACGTTTCGCGCAGAGGCCAAGTCCAGCTTGCTAGTGCCCGCCAGCGTAGTAGATGGGTTAGACCAAGTCCACAGCGGCGCCAGCCAACTCGATGGCGGCTTGCAAACCGCCACCACTGCGCAGCAAAAACTCATAGATGGCAGCGCCAGTTTGTCCACCGGCGTGAATGCAGTCACCACCGGCATGCGTACCCTGCAAACCGGGGTGCGCGCTATGGTGGGGAAACTGCCTGCCGACAGCCAGCTCGATGAACTGGACGGCGGTGCTCGCAACCTCAATGCGGGCACCGTTGCTCTGGCAGAGGGCACCCAGAAAGTCAAAGCCGGTGCCGACCGCGTGAATGCGGGCATGGACCTACTGCAAAGCGCCCTGCCCGCAGCCGTAGATCAACCCGACGGCAGCGCTCAAGGCTTGGCCACATCAGTGCAACCTCAGCTGGAAATAGAAGCCACTGTAGCCAACAGCGGCAGCGCCTTTGCGCCCAACGTCATACCCGCCGCGCTGTGGTTGGGGGCAGGTATAGCCGCGTTTTTAGTGCATTTGCGGGTACTGCCGCGCCACGCACAGTTCTTCTCACGGTTGGCACAGGCGCTTGGGAAAATTACTGTCCCTGCAAGCATCGTGCTTTTGCAAGCCGCCTGTGTGTGGTTTGCTGTGGTAGTGGTGCTGAAAATTTCAGTGGCACATCCGGTAGCGTTCGTGATGGTGCTGGGCGTGGCATCAGTCACTTTTTTGACCATTGTGTTTGCTTTGACGCGGGCCTTTGGTGACGCGGGTAAGGCTTTATCCATGATCTTCCTGGCCGTGCAAATAACTTCTTCCGGCGGCGTGCTGCCGGTAGAGCTTAGTGGCGGATTTTTTGCCAGTATCAGCCCGTGGTTGCCGCTGACATGGGTGGTGCGTGCGCTCAAAGCTTCGCTGTTTGATGCCTATGGCGGTGCATGGCAGCACCCGTTGACTATTGTTGCTCTGGCGGGATGCGCCACTCTGGCGTCAACCATTTGGATTGGTCGGTGGCGTTTTATCAAATCATCTTCCATGCGGCCGGCGGTGGACTTTTAATGCTGCGCAGTTTCAGACAATTTGCACGCTGGCTGACGATTGGGTTCTATGGCGTGTTGTGCCTGGTGCT
>JBEGPS010000067.1:0-10887 GCA_041181325.1 Pseudomonadota bacterium | reverse complement strand
TGAAATATGCGTAACCAGCTACTGAACTTATAGCAAGAATATCTTGCCTGGGTTCAAAATGTTATCTGGGTCCAGCGCTTTTTTGATGGTGCGCATCATGTCCACCGCGCCTGTGCCCGTCTCGGTGACCAAAAAGTCCATTTTGTGCAGGCCCACGCCGTGCTCGCCGGTGCAGGTGCCACCCAGCGCCAGTGCGCGCGCTACCAGTTGGTGGTTGAGCTTTTCGGCCAGCACGCGCTCCTCGGGCTTGTTAGGGTCGATCAGGTAGCCCATGTGGAAGTTGCCGTCGCCCACATGGCCCACCATGAAGTACGGTAGGCCGGCCTCTTGCACCTCGGTCACCGAGTCCAGCAGCGCATCGGCCAGGCGCGAAATGGGCACGCAGGTGTCGGTGGTAATGGCCTTGCAGCCGGGCACCGACTGCACGCCGGCAAAGTAGGCGTTGTGTCGCGCGGTCCACAGGCGGGTGCGTTCTTCGGGTGTCTCGGCCCACTCAAACGCCGCGCCACCAAATTCGGCGGCAATGTCCTGCACGGTTTGCACTTGTTCCTTGACGCCATCGGGCGAGCCGTGAAACTCAAACAGCAGCATGGTGCCTTCGTGCAAGCTGAGCTTGGAGTGGGCGTTCACCATGCGCACCGTGTTGGCATCCAGCAGCTCGCAGCGGGCTATGGGCACGCCCATCTGGATGATCTGGATGGTGGTGTTGACGGCATCCGCCAGCGTGGGGAACGCGCAGGTGGCGGCTATCACGGCTTCGGGCAGCGGATAAAGCCTGACGGTGATCTCGGTCATCACGCCCAGCGTCCCCTCGCTGCCTACCATCAGGCGGGTCAGGTCGTAGCCCGCTGCCGACTTCTTGGCCCGGGTGCCAGTGCGAATCACCTCGCCGCTGGCCGTGACCACCTCCAGTGCCAGCACGTTCTCGCGCATGGTGCCGTAGCGCACGGCGTTGGTACCGCTGGCGCGAGTGGCGCTCATGCCGCCGATGGTGGCGTCCGCGCCGGGGTCGATGGGGAAAAACAGGCCGGTGGACTTGACGGCCTCGTTCAGCGCCTTACGCGTCACACCGGGCTGCACGGTCACGGTCAGGTCTTCGGCGTTGATGCTTAGCACCTGGTTCATACGGCTCACGTCCAAACTGATACCGCCTTGCACCGCCAGCAGGTGGCCCTCTAACGACGAGCCCACGCCAAAGGGAATGACAGGCACCTTGTACTGCGCAGCCAGCTTGATCGCGTCGCTAACATCCGCCGTGCTCTGGGCAAACACTACAGCGGCGGGCGGCGCAATGTCAAACGCCGATTCGTCCCGCCCGTGCTGCTCGCGCACCACCAGCGCGGTGGAGAACTGGTCACAGAAGCGGGCTTTTAGGGCGTCCAGCAGGGCCACAGATACGGCGCGGGGGGTGGTTTGAGGCAGGTGTTGCATCAAGTGATCGGGGTGGGTGGGTGCATTCATAGAGGTCTCCAGCAATAATCCCATTTTCAACCAAGGACGCTGCTATGGGAAACCGCCTCACACAAATTGCCACTCGCACTGGCGACAACGGCACCACCGGTCTGGGCGACAACACCCGGGTGTCTAAAAACAGCCTGCGCGTGCATGCCATGGGCGATGTGGACGAGCTCAACAGCCACATCGGCTTGTTGCTGTGCGACGACATGCCCGAGAGCGTGCGCACCCTGCTGGGCAGCATTCAACACGAGCTGTTTAACCTGGGCGGCGAGTTGTCTATTCCGGGCTTTGAGCTGCTCAGGCCCGAAGCGGTGCAGGCGCTGGACGATGCGCTGGCCGAGCACAACGCTGCATTGCCCAAGCTGCAAGAATTTATTTTGCCCGCAGGCAGCCGCGCGGCGTCGCAAGCCCATGTGTGCCGCACCGTGGCGCGCCGGGCCGAGCGCGTCGTGGTGGCGCTAGGCAACGAAGAGTCTTTGAAAGACACGCCCCGGCAGTACCTGAATCGTTTGTCAGACTTGATGTTTGTACTGGCCCGGGTGCTGAACCGCCACCGTATCGATGGCACGGCGGGTGATGACGTGTACTGGAAAAGCCAGCGTATGGCGCAAGACGCCAAGGCTTAAGGGCCGAGCGATGGATGGGCCCAATTTCTAAACCGCCATGCGGTTTGGTAGCAGCCGGTCGTATTCTTTCTTTACCACCGCATAGCACTCGCAGCTGCGCTCCTCTAGTCCCGCACGGTTGAGTGCGGTGATATGGCCACGCGCATAGCGAATCAACCCAGAGGACTGCAACTTCAGCGCGGCTTCGGTCACGCCTTCGCGGCGTACCCCCAGCATGTTAGCGATCAGTTCCTGCGTCATGATCAGATCGTTGCCACTGAGGCGGTCCAAGCTGAGCAGCAGCCACCGGCACAGCTGCTGGTCTAGGGAATGGTGGCGGTTACACACGGCCGTTTGGGCCATTTGCGTAATCAGGGCTTGCGTGTAGCGCAGCAGCAAGTGCATGACCGCGCCGCTGAGGTTGAACTCTTCTTTCAATGCAGAGGCACGCAGGCGGTAGCCCCAGCCCGCGCTTTGTACCACCGCGCGGCTGGGCGTGGAGTTGCCGCCCATGAACAGCGAAATACCCACCACGCCTTCAAAACCCACCACGGCAATTTCTGCGGACGAGCCGCTCTCCAGCACATACAACAGCGACACGATCGCTGTAGTGGGAAAGTAGGCGTGCGTCATGGTGCGCCCTGACTCGTACAGCACATGACCCAGCGGTAATTCAACGCGGTCCATGTAGGGCAAGAGCCGCTCCAGCTCGCTGGTAGGCAGCGCGCTGAGCAAATGGTTTTTTTTGTAGTCCGTAACCGGTGGACTGGTCATTACTGCGGCCATGGCACCCTTTGTAAAACGCACCAGGTGATCGGTGCATTGGGGGTGAGCCTAAGGGGATGCGCTTGCACCGTATGTACGTTGTCGCACTTGTAACTGCAACTGCCGCTCTGGCTGCGCTAATCTCGCAGTATGACCAGTACGCATTCCACTCCCGTCACCCCTCCCGCTTATGCCCCCCAAATCCGTCTGTACCAAAACTGGCTGCGCGATCAACGCGGCCTGCAGTTTGACGACTACGATGCCCTGTGGCGCTGGTCTACCACCGACCTGAATGCGTTTTGGCAAAGTATTTGGGACTACTTCGATTTGCAATCGCCCACCCCGCACAGCGCGGCGCTCCTTAGCAATAGCATGCCCGGAGCGCAGTGGTTTGTGGGTGCGCAGGTGAACTATGCGCAGCAGGTGTTTCGCCACATCGATGCCGCGGATGCGGCGGGCTTGCCAGCGCTCATCAACCACAACGAGCAAAGCTTGGCACAAGGCCAGGCACGTACGCTGAGCTGGCCCGAATTGCGCCAGCAAGTGGCATCCCTTGCGCTGCACTTGCAGGCGCATGGATTGCAGCCGGGCGACCGGGTGGCTGCGTATTTGCCCAACATACCCGAGGCCATCGTGGCCTTTCTGGCGGTGGTGAGTTTGGGCGGTGTGTGGAGTATTTGCGCCCCCGACATGGGCACCAACGCTGTGCTGGACCGTTTCAAGCAAATTGCGCCCAAGATGCTGATCGCCTGCGATGGAGTGCACTACGGCGGTCGGGACCTGGACCGGCGCGCTGTGGTGGCCGAACTGGTAGTCGCACTGCCCAGCGTGACCCATGTGGTGCTGCATGACAACCTGGGTCTGCTCTCAGACGCTATTGATTTTGTAGCTAACTATGCAGTATTCACGAGCGCTACCGCCCAAAATGATGCCAAAACGCAGGCGTTTGAGCCCGTGTGGCTGCCGTTTGACCACCCGCTGTGGATTGTGTATTCCAGCGGTACCACTGGCTTGCCCAAGCCCATCGTTCATGGCCATGGCGGCACGGTGGTCGTGGCCTTGGCGCTCAAGTGCCTGCACAACGACGTGGGCTGCAGCTACCACCCCAATTCGCTGGGCGAGCGCTACCACTGGTACAGCAGCACCGGCTGGGTGATGTGGAACGCGCAAATGAGTGGCCTGCTCAACGGCACCACCTGCTGCCTGTTCGATGGCAACCCTGGCGGCAGCACTGTGGATGCGGCGGGCAGCAAACAAGCCCCCGACTGGACCACGCTGTGGCGCTTTGCCGCTCAGACGGGCGTTACCTTTTTTGGCGCAGGCGCCGCCTTTTTTGCCAACTGCATGAAGGCCGACATTGACTTGGGCTGCTGTGGCGAACTGCGCCAGATACGCGCCCTTGGCACCACTGGTTCGCCTCTGAGCGAAGACGCACAAAATTGGGGCACGCAGCAGTTTGAAAAGATCGGCACGCCAGACATCTGGTGGTGCAACATCTCAGGCGGCACCGACTTTGCCGGAGCGTTTATCGGCGGTAACCGCGAGCTGCCCCTTAAAGCGGGCGAGATGCAGTGCCGCCTGATGGGGTGCGCGGTGCAGGCGTGGGACGAACAAGGCCAGCCGGTCGTGGACGCGGTGGGCGAGCTGGTCTGCACCCAGCCTATTCCCAGCATGCCGCTGTACTTTTGGGGCGATGACGCCAACACCCGGTACCTGTCGAGCTACTTTGACATGTACCCCGCAGGCCATGGCCGCCAGCCCGGCGGTGGTGACGCATCGCCTGCAGCAGGGCCTGTGTGGCGGCACGGAGATTGGCTAAAAATTTCCAGCACCGGGGGCTGCACCATCTTTGGTCGCAGCGACGCCACTATCAACCGCCACGGCCTGCGCATGGGCACCAGCGAGCTGTACAGTGCGGTAGAAGCCCTACCCGAGGTGCTGGATTCGATGGTAGTGGACCTGGAGTATTTAGGCCGCGAAAGCTATATGCCGCTGTTTGTGGTGCTGCGCGACGGGCTGGTGCTGGACGCGGCCTTGCGCGACACCATCAATCGCGCCATTCGCACTGCGCTGTCACCCCGGTTTTTGCCTAACGACATATTTCAAGTGGGCGAGGTGCCGCGCACCCTGAGCGGCAAGAAACAAGAGTTGCCGATCAAAAAGCTGTTGCTCGGACAGCCACTGGACAAGGTGCTCAATATTGACACCATGGCCAACCCTGGCAGCCTGGGCTGGTTTGTGGATTTTGCACGTGCTGGTGCAAGTTCAAGACACAGTGAAGGTAAAAGTACGTTGTACCCAATGAGCCGCTAATTGCTATATTTTTAATAGCTGCTTGCGCATGTTGTAAGAGGGCTGCATATCCATTGACTTAAAAGTCTGACTTCAGTCGCTTAGCGACTCATGGAACCTGAACCTCGACCCAATCGACACAATGCTTGAATGAACGCAAACCATAAAGAAAAAATAGCCAGTAGTGGCGTTGCGGCGGCCTTGGTGGCTGCGCTGCTGTTTGGCGCAGGAACGCCGTTGGCCAAACTGCTTTTAGGCAGCGTGGGGCCGTGGATGTTGGCGGGGTTGTTTTACTGCGGCTCGGGCGTGGGGCTGGCTGTGTACCGGACGATCGTGCGGGCCGCACCCGTGAAGCTAGCCCAGGGCGAAGCCCTTTGGCTGGCCGGGGCAACGCTTTCGGGTGGCGTGCTTGGGCCTTTGTTGCTAATGGTGGGGCTCACCGGCATGCCCGCCTCGGATGCGTCGTTGTTGCTCAATGCGGAAGGTGTGTTTACGGCAGTGCTGGCTTGGGTGGCGTTTCATGAGAACTTTGACCGGCGCATCGCACTGGGCATGGCCTTGATTGCAGCCGGTGCGGTGGTGCTGAGCTGGCCGCAGGACTTGAGCTTTGCTGGCCTGTGGCCCGCTCTTGCCGTGTTGGGTGCGTGCTTGGCTTGGGGCGTAGACAACAACCTGACTCGGAAGGTGTCGCTGAACGATGCCGCGTGGATCGCTTCGGTCAAAGGGCTGGTGGCAGGCAGCGTCAACCTCGCTTTGGCGTTGGCCGTGGGGGACAAGCTTCCCAATGTGCCCACAGTAGCTGCAGCCATGGGCGTGGGCTTTTTGGCATACGGCGTGAGCCTGGCATTGTTTGTGGTGGGGCTGCGGCATTTGGGCACGGCACGCACAGGGGCCTACTTTTCTGTAGCGCCGTTTTTTGGTGCTGCGCTGGCCGTGCTGGGCGGCGAGCCCATCACGCTGGCGCTGCTGGCGGCGGGCATGCTAATGGCTTTGGGCGTGTGGCTGCACCTGACCGAGAGGCACATGCACGACCATGCCCACGAAGCCATGGAACACGACCATGTACATGTGCACGACGCGCACCACCAGCATGCACATGCGGATGGCCAACCAGTGACGGGAGAACACACGCATACCCACAAGCACACGCCGCTCAATCACGCGCACCCACACTACCCGGACGCCCATCATCGGCATTCGCACTGAGCTGAAGCTTGGATAATTGCTACAAATTTCATAGCTACTTACGCGTGCTAAGCAAGGGCTAGAGGCTGATTTTTCTGCCATGTTCGGTAGCGCACCGAATGCAGTGCAGCTCTTGCACAAAATTCAGCATGACCACAATTTCTGACAAACAACCACTCGCCCCTGTTGACGTGAAATTGCCAGAGGTCACTCACCAATTGGACAGCGATGACACCGCCGCAGCAGAGCCAATATCGGACGACATTCCACCCGGCCGCAGCGCTGAACACGACTGGTGCGAGCCATAAAACAGCTCGCCTGCTTCAGTGGAGAAAGCCTAGGCTGAAAACTTGGGGCTGAAGTTGACTGGCGCAGTGTCGCCGCGGGAGTTGCGGCCCGTGTTTTCGACTTCAAACCAGATCGCATCCGTCTGAATGTTAATCAGCTCCTTGGTATAGCCCTTAAGGCCCAAGGCCTGATGTAGGTGTCTTTAACGTCCTCTTCGCTTTTGGTCGATAGGCTGTATGAACGAAGACTTCTATTCCTGCATTACTGGGTGCGCCACCGGTCTAACAGCCAGCGCATCAGCACCCAACTCAGTGGTGCCGCCACAACGCGTTGTCACACAAATGTCAAACAATTCACATATCGTGCCGGAGTGAACAACAAACAATCTCCCCCCCTTAAGACACCAAACGCGTTGGATATTCGACAACAGGTCGCCAGGGTCATCTTGGTTAGCTTGCTGGCGTTTCAATGCGCTGTCCCTGCCAGCGCACAGCCGCTTCGGTTTAGCGATTTTTTTCAGTTTCCGGTGGGTCCGCGTGGGCTGGTGCTGAGCCCCGCGTTGCAGCAGGCTGCCGGTAAGCAAGTGGTGCTCACTGGCTACATGGTCCAGCAAGAAAACGGCAGCAAGCCCGGTCAGTTTTTCTTCACACCGCGCCCAGTGCAAATGAGCGAGCACGCTGACGGTGATGCTGATGACTTACCCCCGGCTACCGTGTTGGTGACGTTGGCCCCTGCGCAGGCGGCATGGTGGGTTCCACACACTAGTGGGCTGATACAGCTGGAAGGCACGCTGTCGGTGGGCAGACAAGAGGCACCTGACGGCCGGGTGACGTGGGTGCAATTGCAACTCAACCCGGAGGCCACGCGCGGCATGAATGCCATGGAGTTCGCCGGCCACCTGCACGCCTTGCAGCACCGGCACTGACCGTCTCCCAATTCACTATTTATCGCCCATTTGCTTTAACCAGGACTCTGTATGGCCTTCAATATTTTTTCGGCACAACGTCTCAGTGCAGCCAGCCTTGTGTTGGTAGCTGCGGGCGCTTATGCAGCCCCCACGGTGAGCCGACTCACTCCCCCCAGCGAACTGTTTACCAGCGGCAATGCTGCGCCGGTGATAGCGCGCTTTCTACCCGGTCAGCGCTTCGACTTGCAAGCCACCGTGCGCCCGGACGATGCTTCTAAAACCATTACCGCGGCCACCTTTGCCATCAATGGCAAACCCGTGGAAGGTAACGTCGCCATCAAGACCTGCGGCAAAGACTGCTTGCCCAGCGTGCCCACCAATGCCGCACTGACCACCGTACGGGCCATCAGCGTGGTGAAGCCTGGCATCCACACTTTCACTGTTACCGCTACCCAAAGCGATGGCCAGACCGTTACCGCCAAAGGCAATTTGGAAGTGGTCCCTCTCCTGGCTGGTGGTCAAAAGGTGAAGAACATTATTGTGATGCTGGGCGATGGCATGGGCGCAGCCCAGCGCACAGCCGCCCGCATCGTGGCCGGTGGCTACGCCCAAGGCAAGGTCATCACGCCGCTGGCGATGGACACCTTTCCGGTCACCGGCATGGTCAAGACCGCTTCGTTGAACTCGGTAGTTACAGACTCGGCCCCGGGCATGACAGCCTACGTTTCTGGCAATAAAAACAACAACAACGAAGAGGGTGTTTTTCCTGACGATACCGTCGATCCGTTTGATAACCCTCGCATCGAATACCTCAGCGAATACCTGCACCGCACCCAAGGCAAAGCGCTCGGTGTAGTGACTACCGCCGATGTATTTGACGCCACACCCGCCGGTAACGCTGTGCACACCAGCAGCCGCGGTGCAGGCACTGGCATCGTGGATCAGTTCCTGGATGACCGTGGCAACACCGGTCTTACCGTTTTGATGGGCGGCGGACGCAAATGGTTTGTGCCTTCCACCGTGCCTGGCTCTGCCCGCGGCGACAAAACCGACTACGCTTTTTCTGACACAAACGCGCACACTGCGGACATCGTGAAGCGCTGGAGGGCAGCTCCAGGCCAGATGGACAAAGAGCGTGACTTGTTGGCCGACTTCCAGACTGCCGGTTTCAAGTACGCCGCTGACAAAACTGCGCTGGACAGCATAGACCCCAGCAAGACGGATCGCCTGCTGGGCCTGTTTGCCCACTCCAACATGAACGTGGCCCTGGACAAGATGGATGGGCGGCGCAGCAAAGCCCGAGGCATCACTGGCCGTGTAGTCGATGATTACGGCTTCCCCGATCAGCCGATGCTGGACGAAATGACCGCCAAGGCCCTGCGTGTGCTGGAGCGCCAAAAGAACGGCTTTGTGCTGATGGTCGAAGGTGCATCTATCGACAAGCAAGCCCACAACATGGACACCGAGCGCTGGATGCTCGACACCATCGAGTTCGACCGCACTATCAAACTGGTGCAAGAATTTGCCCGTAAGCGTGGCGATACGTTGGTAATCGTGACCGCTGACCACGAGTGCTCTGGTGCTGCTTTGATTGGTGGATCACGTGTGACCGATACCCGTTTACAAGAGCTAGTGCGCGAAGGGGGTGCAACCAACATCCGCGACAAGGTGGTGGGCATTTACGAGCAGGCCGGTTTTCCCAAGTACAAGCTCAGCAGCGACGGCTACCCCGAAACCACTGACATCGATTACAGATTGCTGGTGGGTTACGGTGCTAACTCTGACCGCTATGAAGACTTCCGTACCAACGACCGCCCTCTGCAAGACAGCCAACAGCCCTTTGTTAAAAAAGAACCGTTATCAGCCTACGCCGCAGGTCCTATGGCCCGCGATGCAGACGGCAAATTTTTGGTGACGGGCCAAGTACCTGGTGACAGCGCAGTACACACGGCTACCGACATTCCTTTGTCTGCATTTGGCCCAGGAGCTTGGTCGTTTACCGGCGTGCAAGACAACACTGATGTGTTCTTCAAGTTGGCCCAAGCCGCCAACGGTGTGGTGCTGCCAGAGGGCTTGGCCACTGCCAAGTTTGCCAACCCCGCCCAGCGCAAAAAATAGAAACCACTTTATTGCACAAACACCCGGGCACGCCGAGGTGTGAGTACCAGGGTTTCGCCCTCTTTCAGTCCCAGTGCTTGGTACTCTTGCGCTGGGATTTGCGCTTCTATGATGTCGCCGCTGCCTGCCGCGCTGCTGTCTTGCGGCAGCAATTCAAGCCGTGCAATGGGGCCCACCACAATGGCGCGTACCAGCTTGGCGGCAATGCCGTTTTGGCCGGTACCTGCTGCAAAGCGCTGCACATCCAGATCGTGCGGACGCACGTAGGCAAAGGCCTTGGCATCTTGTGCGTTGGCGTGCTCGGGTGTGGCCAGGCGCACTCCGTGTGCGGCTTCGCCAATCAGCATTTCACCTTCATGGGCGCGACCGTGAAACAGATTCACATCGCCCAAGAAGCCATACACAAACGGGCTGGCAGGGTGGTCCCACACGTCTTGCGGCGAGCCGATTTGCTCTACTTTGCCACTGTTCATCAGCACCACGCGGTCGGCCACTTCCAGCGCTTCTTCCTGTTCGTGGGTCACAAAAATACTGGTCACATGCAGGTCGTCGTGCAGGCGGCGCAACCACCGGCGCAGCTCTTTGCGCACCTTGGCATCCAGCGCGCCAAACGGTTCGTCCAGCAGCAGCACTTTGGGCTCCACTGCCAGCGCGCGGGCCAGGGCAATGCGCTGGCGCTGGCCACCGGACAGTTGTGCGGGGTAGCGGTCTGACAACCAGTCCAGCTGCACCAAACCCAAGAGGTCGTGCACTTTTTGCTTGATGACGGCTTCGCTGGGGCGGGTCGCGCGCGGCTTCATGCGCAGGCCAAAGGCCACGTTGTCAAACACCGTCATGTGGCGAAACAGCGCGTAGTGCTGGAATACAAAGCCCACTTGTCGCTCACGCACATGCACGTCAGTGGTGTCTTCGCCGCTGAACAAAATGTTGCCGTGGTCAGCGGTTTCCAGCCCGGCGATGATGCGCAGCAGCGTGGTCTTGCCGCAGCCAGAAGGGCCGAGCAGTGCGACCAGTTCGCCGGACTCAATGTCCAGATTCACATCGCGGAGAGCTTTGAAGGTGCCGAAGTCTTTGCTGACGTTGCGGATGGCGATACTCATAATTCTTGTCTCAAAAAGTGGGGTGCCTAAGCGAGGGTCAAGCAAGGGGCTTTTCAGGCGGAAGTTGGGCGGCGGCTTTTTCCTGGCGCTCAAACTGCCATTCCACAAACGACTTGATCACCAGCGTGACCAGTGCCAGAAGTGCCAGCAGAGATGCGATGGCAAAAGC
>JBEGPS010000066.1:0-2685 GCA_041181325.1 Pseudomonadota bacterium | reverse complement strand
GCATCATCATCATGACCGATGCCGACGTGGACGGCGCACACATCCGCACACTGCTACTGACATTTTTCTATCGCCAAATGCCGGAACTGGTGGAGCGCGGCCACATCTACATTGCGCAGCCACCGCTGTACAAGGTGAAGGCTGGCAAAGAAGAGCTGTATCTGCAAGGTGCGGGTGATCTGGACAACTTTTTGCTGCGCATTGCATTGGTTAACGCCTCCGTATTTACCGGCGGCCCCAACGGCACCACCATCAATGGCGACACACTGGCCGAGCTGGCACGCAAGCACCAGATTGCACAGGCCGTCATTGCACGCCTGAAAAACTTTATGGACGCCGAAGCCCTGCGCTCGGTTGCCGACGGGGTGGCGCTGAACTTGGACACCGTGGCAGATGCCGAAGCGTCTGCCGCCGCACTGCAAGCCAAACTACCCGATGCCGAAGTGGCCGGCGAGTTTGACGTGCGCACCGACAAACCTATTCTGCGCATCAGTCGCCGCCACCATGGCAACGTTAAGAGCAGCGTGCTGACCCAAGACTTTGTGCATGGCGCAGATTACGCCGCATTGGCCGAGGCTGCAAAAACCTTCAAAGACCTCCTCGGGGAGGGTGCCCGCGTGATGCGCGGAGAGGGCGAGCGCCAGAAGGAAGAGAAGGTCAACGACTTCCGCGAAGCCATGGCTTGGCTGATTACCCAGGCAGAAAACGGCACCAGCCGCCAGCGCTATAAAGGCTTGGGAGAGATGAACCCCAGCCAGTTGTGGGAAACCACCATGGACCCCACCGTGCGCCGTCTGCTGCGCGTGCAGATTGACGATGCCATCGAGGCCGACCGCGTGTTTACCATGCTCATGGGCGATGAGGTTGAACCACGCAGGGAATTTATTGAAACAAATGCACTTCGTGCTGGGAATATTGATATTTAGTTACCGCTGGTAGTGGTTCTTCACTATTTGGCTCGGTCAGGTGGCGAATAGTTAGGGCACAGCGCTGGTCAAAATTCGCTGGTGCGTTAAATGGTTTTACAAATCGAGCACTAGCCGTCGACTTTTGCAGCCTGACACACAAACCATCATTACTGCATTGGCAGCGCGCTCTGCGAGGGTGAGAATGGAGTCGCGGTGGTCTACCTCTCCTTCAATAACACGGGTTTCGCACGATCCACAAATGCCTTCTTCGCAGCTGAATGGAATAAACACACCCGAGGCAATCAACTGCTTGTGCAGGTCGGTGTCCGGGGTGACTTCAAACGTTTTGCCGCTAGCGCGCAACTCAACTGTAAAACTGGCTTTGGCGTCGGTAGCCGCAGCCACTTCCACCGCGCTAAAGCGTTCAATATGCGCTTGGGTGTGACCCAGCGCGGCGCAGGTTTTCTCAAAGTTGTCCAGCATTACACCGGGACCGCAGGCGTAGTAATGCTCTGACGCATTGACAGCACGGCGGCCCAGCAGCGCAGTCAAATTGGGCGGGCCGCCCTGCTCGTCATCAAAATGCCAGGTCACCGGCACGCCCAGTGCTTCAATGTCTGCAATAAAAGCGGCGTTCTTGCGCGAGCGTGCAAGGTACACAAACTCAAAGCGCTTACCCAGCTCTTTCAAGCGGCGCGCCATGCACAGCACCGGCGTCACGCCAATACCGCCCGCCACCAGCACCGAATGCGTAGCGTCTTCGTGCAGGGGGAAGTTGTTACGGGGCGCGCTGATTTCTAGTTTCACGCCCACGCGCAATTGCTCGTGCACGCAGCTCGAGCCGCCGCGGCTGGCACGGTCTTTCAGCACGCCCACCACATAGCGCTGCGACTCGGTGGTGCTGTTGCTCAGCGAATAGCTGCGCACCATGCCATTGGGCAAATGCAAGTCAATGTGCGAGCCCGCGTCGAACGAGGGGAACACCACACCATCGGCTGGCCGCAGATCGACACTGATGATGTCTTCGGCTTCAAAGCGCAGGGTGTGAACCCATGCTGACAAATTGGTACTGCTGCTCATTGCTGGTGTGGCTTATGCCAATATTTTGGTTGTGAAAACGTTAGTCTTTAAGTTTAAGGCTGCGGTTACCATCGCGGGCCACACTTTTAAGAAACCAGTTATGCCCAACTCCACCATCCCCGCTTGCCCCCAATGTGGCTTGGAAAACACCTACCCCGATGGCAGTAACTACATATGTGCAGACTGCACCCACGATTGGCCCATGCAGACAAATGGTGATGAGGAAGGTGAAGACGGCGCACAAGGTACAACCGACGGCATCGTGCGCGACAGCAATGGCAACCCATTGGCCGACGGTGATGCGGTGATATTGATCAAAGACCTGAAAGTGAAGGGCTCTTCCATCGTGCTGAAGAAAGGCACCAAGGTCAAAAGCATTCGCCTGCCGCAAGGCGCGGGCGACCACGAGGTGGACTGCAAGACCGATCAGGGTGGCTTCATGCTCAAGGCCTGCTTTCTCAAGAAGGCTTGAACATGGGCCTAAAGCCGTAAGCGGCTGCTTACGTTGTGCGGCGCGGGGTCATGGGACCGCGGCCTTCGATGTGGCGGAAGTTGATGCGGCCTTTGGTCAGGTCGTAAGGCGACAGTTCCAGAGACACGCGGTCGCCCGCCAGAATACGGATGTGGTTCTTGCGCATCTTGCCTGCAGAATAGGCAATCAGCTGGTGACCGTTTTCTAGCGTGACACGAAAACGCG
>JBEGPS010000065.1:0-8447 GCA_041181325.1 Pseudomonadota bacterium | reverse complement strand
CCGATCCAGCCACTTGGCCGTCGTCGCGAATGACCATCAGTGAACCCGGCGGACGGGGCGCTGAACCCCAAGTACGAACCACTGTGCCAAGCACCACGCGATGGCCTTGGCTTTGCCAATTAAGTGCGGTGCGGATGACATCGATGTCTATGCTATTCATGGTTTTGGTATCTCCATTTTTTGTTGTATGGTAGGTGTACGTGCAAAAACTGATGTCGCCACCACAAATGAAGCAGTTGCAAGAGCGCCAGCATACCGAGTAAGCCCATGGCCGCATGAATGGCCAATGGACCTTGCGTTGCGCTAAGCACGCCCACCCACACCAGCAGCATGGGGCCCAGCAACAAAGTCAAACCTCTTGCCAACCAAGGCGATGAAATATCTAAAGACCCATGTTTGAAGCGTGGCCGTGTGCAATGCAAAGCCCAAGCCAGTGATGGCAGCAGCATTGCCAAAACGTCATAAAAGGGGCCTTCGCCCAATAGCGCCAATGCTCCTAACGCGAGTAAAGCCAAGCTGCTCAAGATGTGATGTTGATAGGTGAAGGATGCCAGCTGTGCGCAACGCATGACATAAGCCACCAAGGTTGGCAATCCCGCCATCAAGCTCAGGTGGATGACAACCATAAACTCTGTCTGCCAGCCCAGCCCCACACACCATGCATTGCTAAGCCACAAGCTACCCATCATCAAACCCATGGCGGATGGTGCGAGCAGCGTTTGCATACCGTTGCGTGCAATGTGACAGACGATTTTTCGCTCTGAGGTGAAGCGGTCTTGTGCGTACAAGAATAGGGCGCACAGGGCTAACAAAATGATCGCTCCTAAGTGTGCTGTTGGCTTTGCCTCTTGCAGCTGCCAACCTGAAACCACCAGAACGGCAGCTAACAAGGGATGCCAAGCCACAGGACCGAGTTGAAAGGTGCTGCTTTGGCTGCGCGTCTCAATCAAAGCACCCCAAATTCCCCAAACCACAGCCAAACCAAGTAGCCACTCCTGGGCCCAGGCGTTGTTTGTGAACGTGCCCAAAAGCCATACCCCAGATGCAGTCAGCAAACCCACGAGGCCAAACACCCATGGGGGGCAACGAAAAGCCCAACCACTCCCGCGACAAAGCATGCGTACGGCCCACCACAAGGCCACAGGCAACAGCCCACTGGCCGTGGACCATCCCAAGTGCATACCTTGTTCGCCTAACCAAACCCAGCCGAGCAAAACCACAACCCATTGCGCAACTTCTCCTGCATGAATGAATGCCGTGGGTGCTTTGCTCGCGGTGAATGGGTTCTCAGACATGGGCATACCCGTGCAATTGGTCTGAGCCACCTGCGGCATGCACGCTGACGTTGAAAGACACGATGACGCGGTCAGCGTTGCCGTGATAAGGCATGGCTTGGTGAGCTAGCCAAGAGGGAAAAACCACCAATTGGCCGGGCAAAGGTTCAATGTCGAGGTGTGCATTTTGCAAATAGGCATTGCCAAAATCCATGGCCGCGCCACCCAAACGGTTGAAGTAAGGCCCGTAAAAACGTGTCACACCATTGGTTGCACCCAACACAGGGTGAGCGCTGCGCTGCTCGGGCGGATCGACCTGAAGGCAATAGACGCCCGACCATGAACAGTTGCCGTGTGTGTGCACATCATGGTGACTGCCTTGGCTGGAGATCTGAAACCAAATGCCGCGCATGGCGATCTGAAAACCCGGCTTGGCCTCAGGCCATGCACCTTGGTTGGCCAACACCACCGTTTGGCGAACGCTGTCAACGAGGAAGCGCACCAGTTGTTCCCATTCCGAGAGACGAATACGTTGCAACAAATCGTCGCGACTGGCATAGAAAGGCTTAGGTTCCTCGGTTGCCGCATCTGTGGCACGCATGGTTTGAAACACCCGCACCAACACCTCGTTCACGACTTGCGCTTGGGCAAAACGGTGCACACCCAAGGGGGTGTGCCAAAGTGGGTGCAGTGGGTCAGGTTGCAGCATGCATTGCCAATGTGGTTCAGGCCGTAGCCATCAAGTCAGCAGGCCATTTGAGTTGGTGACCCGTGCGCGCAGCCAATGCCGCAATGTCTTCCAGCGTGTCCACGTCGGTGCGGTAGCGGCTGTTGGTGCTGACCCACGGGTGCACTTGGTCTGGGTGGGCCGATTGCCATTGGCGGCAACCCACGTTTGCATCGCCTGCCAAAATTTGCTCGCGCACCTCAGTGCTGAACATCACAGGGTTGCCCGGCAAACCATCCACCATAGGCTGCACAACGTGCGTGTCCTCGGGACGTTTTTTGTAGGCGCCAATCAGGTCGTTGATGTCTTGCGAGTTGATGAGCGGCTGATCTGCCAAAGCGACCAACACGGCATCCAGCTTGACCGAGAGAGATTGCAATCCCATTCGCAAGGAAGAGATCTGTCCGGCATCGGGGTCGGGGTTGCGCACCAGCGTGACAGGAAATTCTTTGACCGCTTCTTCTATGCGGTCGGCGTAATGTCCAAGCACCACGACCACCTCGTCGACCCCAGCGCCCGACAAAGCAATTAGCTGGCGACGGATGAGTGACACGCCACCTAACTCCAACAGGCTTTTGGGACGGTGGCCCATGCGCGAGCCAGAACCTGCCGCCAGCAACACCGCGCCCACGGTGACGCGGCTGTAGAGGCCACCACCTCCTTTGAGAATGCAACCCATAGTCAGCCTCCGCAGCAAGAAGATTTGGCTGGCGCGGCCGCAGAGGCCAACGCGGCAACAGGCACAGCAGCCTCCAGCGGGGAGACGACGCTCATGAGTTGCGCAGCTGCTTGAATAACATCGGTTTTTTGGGCGCCCCCACAGCAACTGCTGGCCGCCTGAGAGACCACAGGTGCTGCTGTCGTCTCGGGTAAAGAAGTGGCTTGTGGGGCACGCCCGCGTCGCGCTGCCACCACCGAGGTCAAGACCGATAAGGCAATTTCTTCTGGCGTCTGCGCCCCAATGAACTCGCCTGCGGGTGCGACGATGCGGGCCACGGCGGCAGGGTCTTCTCCACTGGCGACCAAACTGCCTAGCAACACGCTGGCTTTTTTGGCGCTAGACACAAACCACAAACCTTGCGGTTGCAAAGCCAAGGCTGCTTTTAGTCCCTGCAGGTCGCGGCGGCCTTGAGTGGCCACCACCACAAAGGGGGTGTTGGATAGCTGGGCACTGATGACGTTCACGTCGTCGCTGGCAAACACTGCGTTGGCATCCGGAAAGTCAGCGGCCACGGCACCTTGCGCCACCACCGCTACGCGTAAGCCCACGCGGGGCGCCAAGGTGATGAGGGCGCGTGCCACAGGCGAGTCACCCACCACTGTCAAAGTGGCCGCGGGCATGACCGGGTCAATGAACAACTCGAGCGTCCCCCCTGAGTGGCAAGCCATGCCGAACTCGA
Organism: Pseudomonadota bacterium; assembly: GCA_041181325.1. Classification (GTDB taxonomy): domain Bacteria; phylum Pseudomonadota; class Gammaproteobacteria; order Burkholderiales; family Burkholderiaceae_C; genus Allorhodoferax. The sequence goes on along the minus strand of JBEGPS010000065.1, from coordinate 5,046 downwards.
GCACATCACCCAAATCACGCTCAGCGCTCTCTTCTGACGGAGAGATACGAATTTTGCGTGGCTCACCGTCCAACAAGGCTCGGCGCACAGTTTTGAGCACCGCGGGTTGGGCGCAGCCGCCACCGATCCAGCCATGAATTTGACCGTCGGGCGTGACTACTGCTTTGTCGCCTGCCTTGCCCGACGTAGGCGCTTGTGCGCTCAGCACTGTGACCAAGGCAAACGGTTGCTCTGCTTTTTGCAGGCGGTCGGCTTGGGTGATCCATTCATGGCGGTTCATGGTGTTTTCCTTCAATGTCAAATGCGGTTCACAACTCAGTGCAACATGTGGCGCGCTGCTGCCAAGTCGGCTAAGCTGGCCAACGGCACAAAGCGCTCTATGCTGCCACGGGCGCGCTGTAATGCAGTCGCGGCTGGGACTTGTCGGGTTGGATGAAACCAGGTCATGCGGGCGCCACGCGCACGCACCTCTTGCAGCGCTGCAGCCAATAAGTCAGGGGCATCGGTGTCAAAGCCGTCTGAGAACACCCACACACGGGAGCCACGGTTGAGCTGTGCTCGCGCATGCTGGCGCGCAAATTCTTGCAAGCTCGCTGCGATGCGCGTGCCACCGCCAAACCCAGCTGTGACGACATTGACCTTTTCTTGAATGGCTGGCGTGTCACGGTGCATATAGGGCGTGACTTCTGCCAAACGGGTATGAAAGACAAACACGCGTGCATCTGCTTCCAGCGCAAAGGCGCGGGCCACGCGCAAGAACAGCGCGGCGTGCGATTCCATCGAACGGCTCACATCGGCCAGGATGAACAGGCGCGGCGGCTCCACGCGTTTGACCTTCCAAGCGGGCTGCATCAACTCGCCTCCCCAGGCCACGCTGCGTCGCAGGGTCTGGCGTAAATCGAGGCGCTGGCCACGCGGGGCGACACGCCAGCGACGGGTGGGGCGGGGCTGCAGTTTGGCTGTGATTTGGCGCGCCAGCTGTTGCAAGGCGCTGAGCTCTTGGGGCATCCACATCTGGCCATCGCGCTGGTGCAGGGCTTCAGTGCGGCTGGCACCGCCTTGGGCGCGGGGCGTGCCGTTGTCATGTTCGTCCAGCTGGCTCGATGCCGAGTCGCCTGCGGTTTGGGGCGCGGCATTCTGGCCGGGTTGGCTGGCAGGTTGTTGGGCCGCGTCCATTTGGTCGTGCATCGCCTGCACGCTTTGGCGCAGGTTGCGGCTGGGCCGGGTTTGGCCGCTGACCTTGACGCCACCGCGCAGTTTTTCAGGGTGCCAAAAGCGCTCATACACATCGGCCCACAGCTGCCATTCGCGGTGGCTGTGGCAGGCGATGGCGCGCCAGGCGGCTTGCAAGGGGCGCTCGTGCAACGGGCCAAACAACTGGGCCGCTTGCAACATGGCTTGTTGTTCGGCCACACCCACCGTGAGGCCATGGTCGCGCAAGAGCGCAGCAAAACCCGCCAGACGCTCAGAAGGCGCGGTGGCGCTCTGGGCAGTCGCGCCCGCAGCTAAGGTTATCTGGCGCTCGTGCATGCCACATTCAACATTCGGCGCTCAAACTGGCGGCGGTCATGCCGTCGCCTTGGCCTGCTCGTTGGCGTTTTCGGCCACGCCCACGGTGCGCCGTCCTTCAACCAACTGGCGCAGGCGGTCGGGGCCCATCACAAAGCGGTCTTCGCGGGTCTTGAGCAAACAGCCCAAGGTGCCCAGCACCGCCGACATGTCTTCGGGCAGGCTGTTGTGGCGCATTTGAAAGAGGGCGTTCACCCAGTCCAAGGTTTCAGCGATGCCGGGGATTTTGGCGAGGTCTTCGCGGCGCAGGCGCTGCACGAACTGCACAGCGTCTTCCACCAGCCGAGTATCGGCCTCGGGTAAAGCGGATTTGACGATGGCAATCTCACGCGCCAGGGTGGGGTAATCAAGGTAGTGGTAAAGGCAGCGGCGGCGCAGCGCGTCCGACAATTCACGCGTGCCGTTGCTGGTCAAAATGACCTGCGGGATGTGCGTGGCGCGGATGGTGCCGATCTCAGGCACGGTGATTTGGTATTCGGCCAGCACTTCGAGCAAAAAGGCTTCAAAGGCTTCGTCGGCGCGGTCGATTTCGTCGATCAGCAGCACGCAGGGGCCGCTTTGGCTGATGGCACGCAACAAGGGGCGTTCCAGCAGGTAATCGCGGCTGAACACGTCAACTTCACGAAGACGGGCCGATTCTTCATGACGGACGCCGTTTTGAGCCGATTCGCTCATGCGGATCGCCATCAATTGTCGGCCGTAGTTCCACTCGTAAGCGGCTTGCGCCAGGTCCAGGCCCTCAAAGCACTGAAGACGCACAAGCACGGCATTTTGCGATTGCGCTAGCGCTGTGGCTAACGCGGTTTTGCCGACACCCGCGTCGCCTTCAATCAGCAGGGGGCGCTGCAAAGCAGACGCCAGCCACACGGTGGTGGCCAGGTCTTCGTCGGCCAGATAGCCCGCACGGTGCAGCCGCTCGCGCAGCAAGCGCTCCTCAGCAACAGGCCGTCCGGGCTGGTCTGGCGTCGTCATGCTCAGGCTTTCTTGCCGAACAAGCCACCGAACCAGCTTTTCACCAAAGACCAGAAGATGGCCAAACCATTGATCTCCCGGGCCACCACAGGGGCAATGGGCGCAGCAGCAGGCGCACTTGAACTTTCTGCAGTGTGTGCAGAGACGGTCGCGGCAGGCGAGCCTTGAGCCGAAGGCAAAGTCAATGCGGTCTGGCGAAAGTTCTCGACAAACTGCGCCAACAGCATGTCGGACACCTGCACCATCAGGCGACCGCCAAACTGCGCGAACTTGCCATTCACGATCACGGCGGCTTGGCCATTCAGCACGCAATGCGCCGGGTTGGCTGGGTCGGCGGTGATGATCGCGGTCAGGTCCATCGAGGCGGACGAGCCCCCCTTGTCTGCACCCTTGCCGCGCAAGACCATCTTGCGCTCAGCGGGCACGGATTCGATCACGTCCACCGTGCCGCCAAACTGGGCCACCGCCGGGCCCACTTTGACCTTGACGCCGCCTTTAAACGAGGTCTCAGACAGTTGCTCCGTGATTTCGGCACCGGGCATGCAGTTGGCCGTGGCCTTGAGGTCGGTGAGCAAGGCCCAGGCCCGTGTGGCATCCACATCGAGCGGGTATTTTTTGTCCAGTTTGACTTCCATTGTCTTTCCTGATTACAAAGCGGCGCCGTGCTGGCGCAGCGCTTTCCAGGTGCGGAAAGCGTTGTGCGGCATGTCCAGGTGCGTGACGCCCAGATGAGAGAAAGCATCCACCACCGCCGAGGTGAAGGTGGGGATCGAACCGACGTGGGGCGACTCGGCCACGCCCTTGGCACCCAGCGGATGGTGTGGCGAAGGCGTCACGGTGTGGTCGGTTTCCCAGTGCGGTGTTTCCACGAAAGTGGGCAAGAAATAGTCCATCAGGGTGTTGCCTAGCAGGTTGCCCTGCGCATCGAACGGCATTTGCTGGCCCATGGCCACGGCAAAACCTTCGGTCAAACCACCGTGGATTTGGCCTTCGATGATCATCGGGTTGATGCGGGTGCCGCAATCGTCCAGCGCATAAAAGCGGCGGACCTTGGTCTCGCCGGTGGCGCGGTCGATGTCCACCACGCACAGGTAAATGCCGAACGGAAAAGTGAAGTTCGGTGGGTCGTAGTAGTGCACGGCCTCCAAGCCCGGCTCCAGGCCATCTGGTGGCTGGTGGTAGGCCTGCCAAGCCACATCGGCCATGGTCTTGAACTTGCTTTCGTCGCCCTTGACCTTGAAGCGGTCGACTTCCCAGTCGAGGTCGTTTTCGTTGACTTCGAGCATGTGGGCAGCGATCTTGCGCGCTTTTGCGTGAATCTTGCGGGCAGCCAAGGCAATCGCGGCACCGGCCACGGGCGTGGAGCGCGAACCGTAAGTGCCCAAGCCGTAAGGCGCAGTCGACGTGTCGCCTTCTTCGACCTGAATCACTTCCGACGGAATGCCCAACTCGGTGGCGATGATCTGCGCGTAAGTGGTTTGGTGGCCCTGGCCTTGCGAGATCGTGCCCATGCGGGCGATCGCGCTGCCGGTAGGGTGGATGCGGATTTCGCACGAGTCGAACATGCCCACACCCAGGATGTCGCACATCTTGGAAGGTCCGGCACCGACCACTTCGGTGAAGGTCACCAAGCCAATGCCCATCAGCGTCGGGCTGTTGGGGTCGGCGCGTTTGACCGCTTGCTCGGCACGCAGGCCTTTGTAGTCCACAGCTTCGAGCACTTTGTCCAAGGCAGTCTGGTAGTCGCCAGAGTCGTATTCAAATCCGAAGGCGCTGGTGTAGGGGAACTGTTCTTTCTTGACAAAGTTCTTGGCGCGGATTTCGGCCTTGTCCATGCCCAGCTTTTGCGCCAGCACGTCGACCATGCGCTCAATCAAATACACCGCTTCGGTCACACGGAAAGAGCAACGGTACGCCACGCCACCGGGTGCTTTGTTGGTGTAGACGCCTTTGACGCTGGCGTGCGCTGCGGGAATGTCGTAGGAACCAGACACGATGTGGAACATGCCGGCCGGGAACTTGGTCGGGTCGGCACAGGCGTCAAACGCGCCGTGATCGGCCACCACGTTGACCCGCAGGCCGGTGATCTTGCCGTCGGCTGTGGCGGCCAATTCGCCGTCCATGTGGTAGTCGCGTGCGAAGCCAGTGCTGGAGATGTTTTCGATGCGGTCTTCGACCCACTTAACCGGGCGGCCCAGCACGATGGAAGACACGATGGCGCATACATAGCCAGGGTAGATCGGCACTTTGTTGCCGAAGCCGCCACCGATGTCGGGGCTGACGATGCGCACTTTGGATTCAGGGATACCCGACAGCATGGAGACCACGGTGCGCACAATGTGCGGAGCCTGTGAGGTAATGAAGGTGGTCAACTCGCCCTTGACAGGGTCGAATGAGGCCACGCAACCGCAGGTCTCTAGCGGACAGGGGTGTACGCGCGGGTAGTACATGTGTTGCGACACCGTCACTTCGGCTTTGTCAAACGCAGCGTCGGCAGCGGCCTTG
>JBEGPS010000064.1:0-3168 GCA_041181325.1 Pseudomonadota bacterium | reverse complement strand
CGCATCCAGCAGCTCGCACCCGGCACGCTGATCGACAAGGTGGTGGTGAGCGAGGCGGGTGCCTCGGTCTATTCGGCCTCGGAGTTCGCGTCCAAGGAACTGCCCGATCTGGACGTGAGCCTGCGCGGCGCGGCCAGCATTGCCCGCCGCCTGCAAGACCCGCTGGCCGAGCTGGTGAAGATCGACCCCAAGAGCATCGGCGTGGGCCAGTACCAGCACGATGTCAACCAGAGCGAGATGGCGCGAACGCTGGACGCCGTGGTGGAAGACTGCGTGAATTCGGTGGGTGTGGACCTGAACACCGCATCGGCGCCGCTGCTGGCCCAGGTTTCCGGCCTCTCCGCCACCGTGGCGGCCAACATCGTGCGCTGGCGCGACAGCCAGGGCGCCTTCCGTCACCGCAAGCAGCTGTTGGAGGTGGTCGGGCTGGGTGCCAAGACCTTCGAGCAAAGTGCGGGTTTTTTGCGCATTCGCGGCGGCGACAACCCGCTGGACATGACCGGTGTGCACCCGGAAACCTACCCCGTGGTGGAAAAAATCATGGCCACCACCGGCAAACCCGTGGCCGAGCTGATGGGCCGGGCCGACATGCTCAAAACCCTGAAACCCGAGCTGTTGGCCAACGACAAGTTCGGCGTCATCACCGTCAAAGACATCTTCACCGAGCTGGAGAAACCCGGCCGCGACCCGCGTCCGGACTTCAAAGTGGCGCGCTTTAACGACGATGTGGAAGACATCAAGGACCTGAAAGTCGGCATGATTTTGGAAGGTACCGTGAGCAACGTGGCCCAGTTCGGCGCGTTTATCGACCTGGGCGTGCACCAAGACGGCCTGGTGCATGTAAGCCAGCTGGCGCACAAGTTTGTGACCGACGCACGCGAGGTGGTCAAAACCGGCGACATCGTTAAGGTGCAGGTGGTGGAAGTGGACGTGGCCCGCAAGCGCATTGCCCTGACCATGAAAATTGGCGCTGCACCCGCGCGCGCACCAAGCGACAGGGCCGGGGACAACCGCTACCAAGGCGCCGATCGGGGCCAACAAAAATACGCTGGCAACCAGGGCAACCGCCAAGACGCGGGTTTGGGCAGTGGGTCTGCCATGGCGTCGGCGTTTGCCAAACTCAAGCGTTAAGCCCAGCTATTAGGGGGGAAATAGGTTTCTAAGGGTAATAATGGTTGCCTACCCTTACGTTTTTGCAAAGGCCTTTTGAAATGAAACTGAGTGTGCTACTAGAGCAGCAGTTCAACCTGCCCAGCATTCCCAAAGTCGTGGCGCTGCTGCTCGTGGAACTCGACCGGCCCGAAGTGGACCTGAAAAGGATCAATCAGCTCATCGCGCGCGATCTCGCACTCACCGTCCGGCTGCTGCAGCTGGCCAACAGCCCGTTTTTCAAAGCCAGTGCAACGATTAGTAGCGTGTCTGAGGCCTTGGCGTTGCTGCATCTCAACCAAGTGCGCACTATGGCCCAAGAGGCTGCTACGCATGCTTCCATGAAGGCGGTGCCCGGTATTGCGTTGCAGCAGTTTTGGAATTACAGCCTGAATGTGGCCAGGGTATCGCGCGCGCTGGCCGGGGTGGTACGGCAAAATCAGCAGGCTGCGTTCACTGCCGGCATGTTGCACGCCATTGGCGAGCTGGCCATGCACTTGGCCATGCCTGCCGAGATTGAAAAATTGGACAAAATGGTTAAGCCACTCGACTTGAAGCGTGCCAAAGTTGAACGCCAAGCTTTTGGCTATTGTTACGCCAATGTAGGCGCAGGCTATGCACGTAAATGGCAGTTTCCCCAGCCTATTATTGATGCGCTGGAACACCAATATGCGCCGTTCGAAAACAATGTGTATGAACCGCTGGCCGGCGTGATTCAACTTGCCGCCTGGCGTGCACGTGGCAAAGAAGCAGCACTCACCGAGCGCGGCTTGGTGGTGAGCTTTCCGGATGGTGTGGGCCTGGCGTTGGGGTTGGATATTGATATGGTGCTGCAACAAGACCCGTTTGACTGGGCGGCGTATATATGACCCCCACGCCACGCCAAACGCGCTACTGAATGAAAGCGCTACAGCTTTACGCCGGGCCCAAGGCGCGCGCGGCCATTGCGACGCACGGGTTGCAGCCTAGCGACATTTGCACGATTCCCGCAGCAGCGGGTGGCCCCAAGGGTTTGCTGCTGGGGCCGCTGGATCGGTTTTTGTTCGGCGAGTGGCTGCCGCGTTCTACCCAGCCCATTGACTTGGTAGGTGCCTCCATCGGTGCGTGGCGCATGGCTACAGCATGTCTGGATGGTTCTGTTGCAGCGTTCGAGCGGCTGGAGCACGACTACATTCACCAGCACTACGAACTGGCCCCGGGCCAGAAGCGCCCCACAGCGGCCTTTGTGAGCGAAACCTTCGGCAAAAACTTGCAGGCGTTTTATGGAGGGCGGGTGAGCGAGGTGTTGAACAACCCGCGCTTTGCGCTGCACATCGTCACCTCGCGCGGCAGGCATTTGCTAAACACCGAACACAGCTTGCGCACCCCGCTGGGCTACGCGGGTGCGTTTTTCACCAATGCCGTGCGCCGCAAAGCCATGGGTGCGTGGCTGGAGCGGGTGGTGTTTTCCAGCACCAGCCATACAAACAGCGGCGCGGCCTCAAACCTTGCGCCACTGCCATTCGCCACTAACGACTATCGCACCCGCCAAGTGGCCTTGAGCGAGGCCAACTTCAACCCCGCGCTGCAAGCCAGCTGCTCCATCCCGTTTGTGCTGCAGGCAGTGCACAACATTCCAGGCGCTCCTCCGGGGGCGTATTGGGATGGCGGTATCACCGATTACCACCTGCACCTGAACTACCCCGCCGCGCAAGACGCTATAAAAAACATAGCTGCTTACGCACAGCCTACGGGGGCTGCAGGCACAAAAGGCACAAAATATCTCAAAGATATTGAGGACGCCAAGGGAGGAGCAAACATCGTTTTGTATCCCCACTTCCAAAAGCAGGTGGTACCGGGTTGGCTCGACAAAAGCCTGAAATGGCGGCACGGCTCCACGCCCTATTTGGACACCATGCTGCTGTTGGCCCCCAACCCCGAGTGGGTCAAAACCCTGCCCAACGGCAAAATTCCTGACCGCACCGATTTCACCCATTACGGCCAAGATTTGGCGGGGAGGGTGAAAGCGTGGACCACCGC
>JBEGPS010000063.1:0-6058 GCA_041181325.1 Pseudomonadota bacterium | reverse complement strand
AGCACCGTCATGTCGGGAATCATCTTCACATGCTGGAAGGTACGTGCCATGCCGGTCTGCGCAATGCGGCGTGCCGACAAACCACTGATCTGCTCGCCCCGGAAGCGCACTGCGCCACGGGTCAGCGACAACACACCGGTGATCAAATTGAAGGTGGTGGACTTGCCTGCCCCGTTGGGGCCAATCAAGCCCACAATTTGGCTCGCATTGATCTGAAAGCTGATGTCGTTCACCGCCACCAGACCACCAAACTCCTTGCGAACGGCCTGCACGTCGAGCACCAGTTCACCGGTAGCGGGTTTGGATTTCTCGGGCAATGCCGGTGCGTTGGCCCAGTCATTGGCGCGCCGCTTGCGTGGCAAACGCACCTCAACAAACTCCCACAGTCCTTCTGGCAAATACTTGAGCATGAGCACCAGTGCGATGCCAAACACAATCACCTCGTAGCTGCCGCTGGTACCAATCAGGCGAGGCAGTTGTACTTGCAGTTGGTCGTCGAGCAGCTTGGTGATGGTGGCGCCCATCAACGCACCCCACACATGGCCCACTCCACCGATGACGGTCATGAACAGGTATTCAATGCCCATCTTCAAACCAAACGCACTGGGGTTCACCGTGCGCTGAAAGTGCGCAAACAGCCACCCCGACACCGAGGCAAACTGCGCTGCGATCACGAAAATAGTGATCTTGTAGCGCAAGGTGCTGATGCCCATGGCCTCGGCCATTTGCACGCCGCCTTTGAGCGAGCGAATGGCCCGGCCCGAGCGCGAATCCAACAAATGCAGCAAAGCCACCGCTGCCGCTATCACAATGGTCCAGGTCAACACAAAGAAGCCACGGCCAGTACCCAGGTCCATGCCAAACAGCGTCAGGCTCTTGATACCCAACAGTCCGTCGTACTTGCCCAGTGCATCCAGATTGCCCATGAGGTAGTACAGCGACAAGCCCCAAGCGATAGTGGCCAGTGGCAGGTAGTGGCCCGACATCCGCAGGGTGATCAACGCAATGACGAGCGCACTGGCGGTGGTAAGCGCCAAACCGATAAACAGCGTGAGCCAAGGCGACACACCCATATTGAGGGTGAGCCAGGCTGTGGTGTACGCACCGATACCAACGAAGGCTGCTTGCCCGAACGACGTGAGCCCGCCCACACCGGTAAGCAGCACCAAGCCCAAGCAAGTCAGGCTGTACAGGCCAATGGTGTTGAGCTGGTTGATCCAAAAATCTGGCAAGGGTGCCAGCGCTACAGCAGGAACGGCCAAAGCCAGGGCCAACAGGCCCATTTTTCGAGACAACATGTCAATGGTCCTCGTCAGAGTGTCCGCCGTTGAGCGAACGCGCCAGCAGAACCGGCAGAATAATGGTGAACACAATTACCTCTTTGAACGCGCTAGCCCAGAACGAACCAAACGACTCCACCACACCCACAAACATGGCACCAACCAACGCACCGGGGTAGCTCGACAAACCTGCGATCACGGCGGCCACAAAGCCTTTGAGGCCAATCAAAAAGCCGGAGTCATAAAACACCGTGGTGCTGGGTCCAATCAGCAAGCCCGACAGCGCACCGATCAGTGCGGCCATGGCAAAGGTCATTTGCCCAGCGGTTTGAGAAGAGATGCCCATGAGCCGTGCACCCAAGCGATTCACAGCTGTGGCGCGCAACGCCTTGCCGTACAAGGAACGCTCGAAAAACATCCACAACATAGCAATCAATGCGACCAGCGTCATTCCAATAATGACCATCTGGCCGGTGATGGCAATGGGGCCCAGGTTCAGGCGCATGTCCCAGAACGGTGGGTTGCGAAAGCCTTCAGCACCGAAGAACAGCAGCCCCAGACCTGTCATGGCGAAATGCACACCGACCGACACAATCAGCAGCACCAGCGACGTGGCATCGGCCAGCGACTGGTAGGCCACGCGGTACACCAGTGGCCCGTAGGCGGTCACGATGGCCACACTGAGCAAGGCCTGAATAGCCAGGTGGGGTTGGGTGGGCGCAAGAAGAATAGTGACACCTGCAACCCCTGCGGGAATCACCAATGTACGCAAGCCGGCTTTGAGCGCGGGCAGTAACTTGGGGTGGCGTTTCCACTCGGCGGCCATGTCCATCAAGGCCGCAACCGCCGCCAAAATAAGCAGCAGCCACACGGTGCCAGGCACCTTGCCGGTTTGCAAAATGGCCAAGGTGAGTGCGCCATAGGCCACAAACTCACCCTGGGGAATAAAGATGACCCGGGTCACGGTAAACACCAGGACCGTGGCTAGCCCTAACAGGGCGTACACCGCGCCATTGGTGATGCCATCCAGGAGCAGGATGCTGGCGATTGATAAATCCATAGCGAATCCGTGAGGGTGAAAAGAATCTGGAGAAAAAAACCTGTGTTGCAGACACGCTGCAACACAGGCTCAGCACAAGCGTGCTTAGTCGACTTTGAAATCGCCGTTCACAACTTTCAACATCACACCGGTTTCCATGGTGTAACCCCAGTGGTCAGTCTTGGTCCAGTTCATGATGCCGTGCGAGAACACGGTGCGACCCATGGTTTCCATGGAGTCACGCAACGCAGCGCGGAACTCTTTGGTGCCGGGCTTGGCTTTCTTCAATGCCATAGGAATGATTTTTTCCAACACCAATTGGGAGTCATACGCATGGCCAGCAAACTGGTTGCGGCTGCCTGCACCCATGGCTTTTTCGTACTTTTGCACAAAATCAATGGCCACTTTTTTGGACGGATGGCTATCGGACAACTGCTCTGCAATCACCGCAGGACCAGACACAACAAACGTGCCTTCCACAGCCTTGCCGCCCACCCGCATCAGGTCTTTGGTGGCTGCTGCGTGGGTCTGGTAAATTTTGCCCTTAAAGCCGCGTTCCACCACCGCCATCTCAGGCATGGCAGCGCCGCTGCCGGAGGCAACCACCAGCATTGCATCAGGGTTGGCCGATGTTAGCTTGAGAGCCTGGGGGGTGACGCTGGTATCTGCGCGGGCAAAGCGCTCGACGGCAATCACTTTGATGCCAACCTTTTCGGCCTCAGGCGTGAATTCCTTGAGCCACTGCTCACCATACGCATCGGTGTAACCCAGGAAGCCGACGGTCTTCACACCCTCTCTCTTCATATGCTGCACCATAGCGTGGGCCATGACGGTGTTGGACTGGGGCAAGCGGAACACCCACTCGTCTTTGCCGGGTGGCAGGCCAACGGGTGAGCCTGCCAGTTGCACGGTACCCGCTTCAGTCGCAATGTCAGACATGGCAGCAGCAACCGCAGTAATGCAGGAGCCAATGATCATGTCGACCTTGTCTTCGGTCACAAAACGGCGTGCGTTTTGTGCGCCTTTGCCTGGGTCGGTCGCGTCGTCCAAGATGATCAGATTAACTTTTTCACCGGCGATGGTGGAAGGAAACAATTTGAAATAGTTCTGCATGGGAATGCCCAAACCAGAGCCTGGCCCGGTGAGCGCCAGGCTCACACCAATATTGACATCAGCCAGCGCAGCGCTGCTGCACAGCACAGCGGTTGCCACAGCGAGGGTCGTACGAATGAATTTCATGAAAAATCTCCTAGTTATTAATGGAAAGAACGGTCGAAAAATCAGATATGGCTTAACTGCACAGGGCCTTGATGTCGGCAGGCACGGGAATGGCCTTGATGCGATCCGCATTGTCGGGCAGGCGCACACAAAACGCACGTGTTTCTGTACCCTCGCACAACACCTCGTCACCGCGCTTGACCACATGCTTTTGCACAATCACTTTGTCGCGCCACTCTTCTACCGAGGTGTAGATCTGTAGCGTTTCGCCATAGGTGGCGGGGCGCATGAATTTGGTGTGGATCTCCAACAGAGGTGTACCGATGATGCCTGTAGTTTTAACCAACTCTCGCCACGGAGGCACGCCACACTGCACAAAGAAGTTCAGTGAGGAGGCGTCCATCCATTTAGAAAAATTGGGGAAAAATACGATGCCTGCGGGGTCGCAATCCCCAAACATCACTTGCACTTCATAAACGACGGTTTTGGCCATGGTTTTAAATTCCTGGGTTAACGGGGGGCCATGCGCAGTGCGCCGTCCAGGCGAATCACTTCACCATTCAAGTGGCCGTTTGTGACGATGTGACAAGCCAGCTGCGCAAACTCATCGGGCTTGCCCAAGCGCGCGGGGAAGGGAATGCTGGCAGCCAGCGACTGCTGCACTGGCTCTGGCAGGGTCTTCATCAGCGGCGTGGCAAACAAGCCGGGGGCAATGGTGCACACACGAATACCGTGCTGCGCCAAGTCGCGCGCCATGGGCAAGGTCATGCCCACCACACCGCTCTTGGACGCGCTGTAGGCCTGCTGCCCCACCTGGCCATCAAAGGCGGCCACCGATGCGGTGAACACCATCACGCCACGCTCGTTGTCTTGTCCGCTGTCTTGCATGGGTTCCAGTTTGGCGCAGGCTGCTGCGAATAACCGTGCCACGTTGTAGGTGCCAATCAGGTTGACGTTGACCACGCGAACAAAATCTTCCAGTGGTGCAGCGGTGCCGTCTTTGGCCACCACGCGCTTGGCACTGCCAATGCCGGCAATACTCATCAGAATGCGTGCCGGGCCAATGGCCGCTGCAGCTTGGTCCAGCGCAGCTTGCAAGCTTTCGCTGTTGGTGATGTCGCACGCGCAGGCCACGGCACGGCCTTCGCCATAGGTGGCATTGATAGCGGCAGCCACTTTGTCGGCTTGCGCAGCGTTGATGTCGAGCACGGCCACCTTGGCGCCCAGGCGGGCCAACTCCAGCGCGGTGGCTTCACCCAAACCGGAGCCGCCACCGGTTACCAATGCGGACTTTCCTTCAATATTCATGGTGTGTGTTTACTTTCAATGCTTCTAATTGCTACTATTTTTATAGCTGCCTACGCACGCCTAGCCTGCTCTACAGGCCTATTTGAAATAAAAATCAGGCTGCCTCGGGGTTTTCCAGCAGCAGTGCAATGCCTTGTCCGCCACCAATACATGCCGACGCCACGCCGTAGCGCAATCCCGAACGCTTGAGTTCACGCGCCAGTGTGATTGTCAAACGCACACCGGTAGTGGCCAACGGGTGGCCCAGTGCAATCGCACCACCGTTGACATTGAGCTTGGCCAAGTCCAGGCCCAAGTCGTGGCCCACTGCCAGCGTTTGTGCGCCCTGCGCTTCGTTGATCTCAAACCGGTCAATCTGGTCCAGCTTCAAACCGGTGCGCTCCAACAGCAAGCGGATCGCCGGAGCTGGGCCAATGCCCATGATTTCTGGGGGTACACCCACCACCGCAGCAGCAACCACGCGCGCCAGCGGCTGTTTGCCGTGGCTTGCGGCCCAGGCTTTGGCATAGACACCGGAAGTAACGACGGCTGCAGCGGCGGCATCTACCAGCGCAGCACTGTTGCCACCGGTTTGCACACCCCCTTCGTACACGGGCTTGAGTTTGGCCAACACGTCCACCGGCGATATGCGTGCGTGCGTGTCCTGCGAAACCTCGGTGACTTTGCCTTGCAGCTTGATGCCGCGCGTTTTGTAGCCCGCCAGTTCAAACTTCTCGGTCACCACCGGCACGATTTCACCAGCGTGAAAGCCCGCCGCTTGCGCCGCCACTGCTTTTGCAAACGAGTCGCTGGCAAACTGGTCCACCTCTTCGCGGGTCACGCCGTACTTGGTGGCCAGGTTCTCCGCGGTCTGGATCATGTTGATGCCGGCGGCGGTCTTTGAGCGCTTCCCACATGTAGTCCTTGAAACCCACAGGCGCGCCCAGCTTGAAGCCAGTGCGGTGGTCGAACGCAGCGATAGGGTTGCGCGTCATGCTCTCGGTGCCCACCACCAAAACGGCTTCGCACGCGCCGCTTTGAATTTGCTCGCCCGCCTGGCGGAACAGCTCAAACCCGGTGCCGCAAATGCGCTGCGCCATCAGTGCGGGCACTTCTTGCGGCACCCCGGCATACAGGCCAATGTGGCGTGGCAAGAAGAATTGGTCAAAGTCGCCGGGCGCCATGTTGCCGGTAATCACAGAGTCGATGTTGTCGCCCGCAACACCGCTGCGCT
>JBEGPS010000062.1:0-9409 GCA_041181325.1 Pseudomonadota bacterium | reverse complement strand
GCGGTGGAGAAACCCGCGTACTGCCGAATCGTCCAAGGGCGAACCGCATACATGGTGGCTTGGGGGCCGCGCAGATAGGGCTCAAAGCCCGGCAACGTATCGGCGTACTGCAAGTTGGCCGTGTCTGCCGCCGTGTACAACGGCTTGACTGCGATGCCGTCGGGTGTAATCCAGTTTAGCGCGTCCACATTGCCGCCGGGGGCCGATTTGGCAGCCGCTTTGTTCCAGGCTTCCAGCGTGGCGGATTTGAATTCAGGGGTGGTGTCGGTCATGGCGGTGTCCAGTGCGCAGGTGTTACAGGCCCGTTATTGCCCCACTTTTAAGTAGTGTTAGGCGGCAACAGCGTGGTGTCAAAAACGAATTTGAGTTTACATTATTTATAATTATTCATTCAGAATATAGATTGAAGCTTACAATCTTTTGACCGAACCACACTGCAAAGTCTCAACATCCCATGTCTGCCCTGCTGTCAAACGGACGCCCTGTCATATCTTTATCGCCCCGCGCCTTGTATGAAGAAGTGGCTGAGTTGCTGCGCCAGCGCATCTTCAAGCGCGAGCTGGAGCCCGGTAGCTGGATTGACGAACTCAAAATCGCCGAAGAATTCGGCATCAGCCGCACGCCGCTGCGCGAAGCCTTGAAGGTGCTTGCCGCTGAAGGTCTGATCACCATGAAAGTGCGCCGCGGTGCCTATGTGACCGAGGTGTCCACCCAAGACCTGTCTGATGTTTACCACCTGCTGAGCCTGCTAGAGAGTGATGCCGCAGGCGTGGTGGCAGAAAAAGGAACTTCGCAGGAAATACGCGAACTTGAAGAGCTTCACAAAGACCTAGAAACCGCAGCCCAACGCGGCACAAGCAATACCGATCAATTTTTTGCGGTGAATGAGCATTTCCATATGCGCCTACTGGAAATCGCCAACAACCGGTGGCGTGACCAAATGGTCATGGACCTACGCAAAGTGATGAAGCTCAACCGCCACAACTCGTTGCTCAAAACCGGGCGCATTGGCGAATCGTTGCAAGAGCACCGCGCCATCGTGGCTGCGCTTGTTGCGCGCGATGGTGCGCTAACGCGCCAACGCATGGCGGAGCATTTTGCAAACGGGTTGACAGCGGCGGAATAAAGCCGCACAGGCCGCAATACAAGAGTACGCAGTAATTTTGTAGTTGCTGACATTAGCTCACATGGCTACCCTGCACAGCAGGGCGGTATACGTAGCCGGTGATACACTTTATTGCCGGCAGCCAGATGGAGGCGCTCCAGTCGGACCGACACATGCCGGTGCGTGACGGGGGACCCCAAATGAGGTTGTTTTTAAAAATATTTTTATGTCTATGCTTTGGTGTATGGGCAATGCCGGGAGTCGCTGCGAACACCACGACCGCCATCGCTTTTTTCTACGGAGAAGCCCCACCGTGGGACGAGTTGCAGGCGTTTGATCTAGTCGTCGTAGACCCTGATCACGTACCCGAGCCCACTACCCTAACACTACCCCACACGCGGCTAGCTGCCTATGTTGCCTTAGGAGAGGTGCACCCTAGCCGCCCGTACGCAGCGGCTATACCCAAAGCGTGGTTTAAAGGTGAAAACCAAGACTGGGCCAGCCGACTTGTTGATCAATCGCAGGCTGATTGGCCTCGTTTTTTTACAGACCGTGTCATCACTCCGCTGTGGGCCAAGGGGTATCGCACTTTCTTCCTAGACACCCTGGACTCTTACCAACTGTTTGCAAAAACACCTGCAGCGCGCGCGCAACAGGAAGCCGGCATGGTGGCCGTCATAACCGCCATGAAACAGAAATATCCTGAAGCCAAGCTAATTTTCAACCGCGGTTTTGAAATATTGCCTCAAGTGCATCATCACGTGGAAATGGTGGTTGCGGAATCACTCTTCCAGGGATACGACGCCGGTAAAAAAGCATATGTTGATGTCTCGGAAGCGGATCGCGAGTGGCTACTCACCCAATTGCGCCGGGCGAGAGACGAATTCCATTTGGCAGCAGCAGTGATTGACTACCTTCCCGCCGGGCAACGCAAAAAGGCCAGAGACACCGTCAAAAAAATTGAGGCCCTGGGGCTGATTCCATGGGTCACTACGCCAGACTTGGCAACGTTGGGGGTGGGTAGTGTCGAAGTCATACCGCGCAAAGTGTTGTTTGTTCATAGTACGCTTGCCAACGAATACCAATTGCGCTATGAGCCAGCGGTGCGCCTTGGTTCGATGCCCTTGAACTATATGGGCTATGCTACCGAATACACCAGCATCGCCGACCTGCCGCTTAAAGAGTTAAGCGGTCAATTCGCAGGTGTGGTGGTCTGGTTGACAGCACAAGCTACAAAAGATCAAACCAATTCATTGACGCGCTGGCTAGCGCGTCAGGTCGAATCAGGTTTACCCATCGCGCTGATAAATCCACCTGTCAGTTTGATGAGCGGTCCACTAGGTGGTACCTTGCGAATGCAGAATATTGCATTCAAAGCATCTAATGCGAATATAGATATTGTTATACAAACACCAGAGATTGGCTTCGAGGCTCCCCCCCGCCCAAATCCTGCAGAATTTTTCCCACTGACCAATGAACGTGCAACAAGTTGGTTAACACTAAGTCAAAACGGAAAATCACAGGAAGCCGTAGCTATCACTCCATGGGGTGGATACGCCCTTCCAGGTTTTTCAACCATTGACCTCCCCGGCGATGTAGGAATCAGATGGGTACTGAACCCATTTAGCTTTTTAAAGCAAGCGTTGCGTTTACCTGATCTCCCTGTACCTGACACCACTACTGAATCGGGCAGACGCATGCTGATGATCCACATGGATGGGGACGGCTTTGTTAGTCGCTCCGAACTACCAGGTAATCCCATTGCAGGGGAAGTTGTATTGCAGCGTGTGGCGAAAAAATATGCGCTTCCTATGACGATTTCAGTCATTGAGGCCGAGCTATCTCCCTCTGGGCTGTACCCTGGTCTTTCGCCATTGGCTGAGAAAACAGCTAAGGAAATATACAGCTTGCCCAATGTGGCGTTGGCGTCGCACAGTTATTCACACCCGTTTGTCTGGAGTAAGGTCAATAGCTCCGATGCAAACGAAGGCTACAACCTGCGCATCCCCGGGTATCGTTTTGACGCTATGCGTGAAATTCAAGGATCCATACGCTATATCGAGTCACGCTTGGCCCCTGTGGGCAAAAAAGTTGACATGTTTTTTTGGACCGGCGATTGCATTCCCGGCAGCGATGCGCTGGGTCTCACCGTTGAAGCAGGAGTGATGAACATGAACGGCGGAGATACCGATACAGTGCGCTCCCACCCCACTGTGACTCAAATCGAAGGCTTAGGTATTCCGCGTAAAACTGGGTTTCAGGTTTTTGCACCGAATCAAAATGAAAACGTGTATACCAATAACTGGACTGGTCCTTTTTACGGTTTCGAGCGTGTAATAGAGACCTTTGAGCTTACAGAGTCACCACGTCGGTTAAAGCCAATCAACATCTATTTCCACACTTACCTGACAACCAAGGCGGCCGGCATGCGGTCCTTGGACAAGGTGTTTGAGTTTGCGATGGCGCAAGACAACACGCCGGTTTACGTCGCGGACTACGCGCGTAAGGTCAATGATTTCAGGCGTTTGGCCATTGCCAAAACTAACGGCGGATGGCGCGTCCGAGGGAGCGGCTTTTTGCGCACACTGCGCCTGCCAGCCCAGATGGGCTGGCCTGATCTGCAGCAGAGCCAAGGCGTCGCTGGCTTTATGAAACTGCGCGATGAGGTATTCATTCACCTCAGTGCAAACAAAGCCAACCTAGTGCTTACGGATACACCGCCAAGCGGCCCGCGGCTGGTATCGGCCAATGGGCGAATTGAGCAATTCCAACAGACTACAAATGGCCCACAATGGGCAGTCACCGCCCATGTACCATTGAAGTTCTCCCTGGCAAATGTGCAAAATTGCCGCGTCAAGGTACAGGGGCGAACAATACAAGCGCGCAGAGTTAATGGCGATACGAGCGAATTTGAGATACCAGAGCATGCTACCCAGTCGATCGAAGCGATATGCACACGCTAATAAAGAGGTTCCGCGGCTGGTACTCACCACGCCCTGGCAACTGCTTTTGATCGCGGTCATGGTACTTTTCGTTTTAGTGACTATCTTTCCACGAAAGGCACTTTTGAGCACGCTCTACGAGCAACGCACGCTTGATCCCCTGACACGCTCCTATATAAAAAATCTGTACCGCGCTGAAACTTCAAATATCGATGCAGCACTGCTCCTGGCACGTACACAGGATAAAACTGACGACATCACCCATTTAGAAGGCGCGTTGTTGCCAGCAACGGTTCAGGGCACCGCACGCCAGCGTCAGGAAGCGTTCACCATATTATTTGATGCCTATCAGTGGCAGACATCACACGCACCAACCACGGTCAAGCAAAATTCTGCAAGGGAGCAACTGACCACCCTTTTGCAAAGAGCGGCTGAAGAAAATCTGCCCAACAGCACCATGGAGACGTTGGCACTTGCTGCCTTCGAGTTGGGGCTGAGCGCAACTGGGACGCGTATGGTGGCCACGCTGCATTACCCCGACCCAACAAACAAGCTACAGGCACTTGGCGCACGGGCATTGGCCAACGGCCAGTACACCGCCGCAGCGTCTTGCTTCTTGATAGCACAGCGCCAAGCGACATCTGTAGACCAAGCGCGGCGACTATTTCAACGCGGCATAGAGACCTACATGGCGGCTAACCTGTTTGATGCTGCGCTGCAAGCAGCCCGCCAAGACATCGGCAACCTAGGAGATGATTTGCCGACCTTGCGCTTTCTAGCACGCACTGCACTATCTGCGGGCGCCCCTTCTGAGGCAGCACGCTACGCGCGTCAACTCGTCTTCGCCAACCCATGAGCGCCGGGCGAGCGATGAAATTGCGATACATCTGGACCGGATTGGTGTGCACGGCGGTAGCGGGGATCGCGCAAAGTGCCGACCTAGGGACGCAGGATTATTTTTCCTTCCAAATAGCAAGCTCTGACAATGCAGGTGCCTTGGACAAACTATTTGAAAAAAATACCGCACTGCCCTTTTTACGGATTGAGCAACGGGGCAGCTTGTATGTATTGCGGGCTGGATTTTGGGCCGATGCCGCTACCGCAAAATCCGCTCTTAGTGCACCTGAGCGCCAGTTGGGCTTGTTGCGCATAGCTGTATACAAACCAAGCGCCATCGTTCGCAAAAATTGGACGTCACAGCAGGATGTCGATCCTAAAGAGCCCGTAATACAAGGCTCTGTACCGGTAGCGTCCTCTGAAAAATTACGTCCATTTGACGAGCAAGACTACGCACTTGCGTTTGACACCTTGGTTGCTGCAGGTGATTTAAAACGAGCCTTTGCCATTGCACAAAAGGCAGTGCAATCCATTCCACTAGACCGAGCATGGCGTTTACGCTTAGCGAAAATCAGCCAATGGACGCAACGGCCAGAGATAGCGGCTGAACAGTGGGTCTATCTGTTTGAGCAAGGGGACCACTCAGCTGAAACCGTTGCAAAAGTCATTGCGTTCGCACCGTCGACAGACCGCCCAGCCCTGGCGCTGCGCGCATGGGGCATACATGCACGCCAAAAGTCGATGACCGACGCACAATGGCAGGGTGTGTATAACCTGTACGACGCAGCCGCTGATCCTGCTGCCGGTGCAGCATTCTTTGTAGCGCAGTACCAGCAGACACCGCAGCCGATCTTCCTTGAGTTTGCGGCGCGACTCGCGGAAGGCGCGGGCGACGACACTCAGGCAGAGGCCCTGTACCTCAAGCGCGCCAAACAAGAGCCCTTCTCCCTTGACAGCATCCTGAGAGTAGTTACAAACCAAATACGAAGTGGCAAACTGACAGAAGCGTTGGAAGTGATGAAAACCTACGAGGCACGTGTTCCCGAAAACGCCGCTGACTTCTGGCGCATGCTGAGCCAACTGGCTTGGGATTTGCGGGACAACGATACGGCTCGCAGAGGGTATGAACATTACACCCTGCAAGTGCAGTCTGGCCCGCCAGACTGGGAGCGCCTGATTTTACTGCTTCAAGAGAACCACCCAGCCCAAGCGGCAGAAATGGCAATAAAGAGCTACAACAAGTTCGGGCACATAGAACACCTATTACTCGGCCTTAGCCTGTACGCCACTCTTGCAGACACAGAGGCACAGACGCGGGTTTTTGCTGCACTTGGTGACAAGGCAGAAGCAATCGCCGCCAAAGAGACTCGCTTTTTGCTTTTACGGGCCCGCTACTATCAAATTCAAAAGAATCTGGATGCCGCTTGGATCGACCTGCGGCGCGCGCGCGCACAAGCGCCAGGCGATGTAGAGGTGTTACTCGCAAATTTGTGGTTCTTAGTAGATAACAAAAAAACCGCTGAACTCGGTATATTGCTGAAAGCCCATGCCCTATTCGCACTCAACCAAGAGCCGCTGTGGACTGCCTATGCAGCTGCAAGCCAGTTACTCGATCACCCGCGTGAGGCGGCGCGTTGGTACGAGAAAATTTTAAGTATCAAAAAAGATGACCCACTGATGCTGCTCAATTTCGCGGACGTGCGTGAGCGTCTGGGGCAAATCGGCATCGCCGACCGCTTGCGACGCCACGCATGGTTACAACTCAAAACCCACTCCCATGAGTTTCAGCAATGGCCAGCCACCACAATGACTGCTGAACTATTGGCACTGACGCGCCTTAGCATGCTTAACCAGCCTGGCGACCCGGGAATGGCGCTGGTGCGTCAGCTTGTCCACCCCTTGCACGGCGACCAACAGCCCCAACAAGCTGAAGACATTCAGACTTTGGTGCTGGGGTGGTCCATTTTGAAGGGGCAATCTCACAATGCCAAGTCATGGATGTGGCGCCGGTATCTGCACCACATGGCTAAGCAGGCGCCGCTATGGGCACAGGCTCAGACTGCCCTGGAGCTTAACGACAGGCCGGCCATGGAGGCCTTGTTACTGCGCAGCAGCGATAAGCTGCCAATCTACAACCGCTACGACATAGCGTATACGTTAGGACATCAACAAGAGGCTTTGAACACCGCTTTTCAAGGCATGTCTCGGCAGGAAGATGGTGCATTGCACGACCGTTACCGACAACACGCTCCTCAGCAAGCCCACTATTTTCAAGTAGAAACCCAATCAGACACCAGCGGTGATTTGGACAGCAACAGGCTTCAATTTGAAACACGACTGGCAATCACCCCGGATGTATTCATTGTCTTGACCGGCTCTGGCCAAAGCCTGACTGTAAAAGAGCCAACGCTCGCTGGTTTACCCTCTGGCCAAGAGCGCGTTGAAAGCATTGAGGTTCAATGGACAGGAACGGGCAAACGCAACAGCCTGGCACTCCAACAGCGTGACAGTCTGGCCTCGGGTGCGGGCCTGCTATGGCGGACCAGTGTCCAATGGGATAACCACTTGAGTACAGATTACGTGGCGAGCTACCACGCCCCGTCACAAATATCCCCTGCCATGCGAATCGCAGGTTACGAGGACAGCATTGGCACGACTGTGAGTTACGTATTCGGCAAGCGCGAATACCTGCGCGTAACACCTCAGTTTGCCAATTACTTCACCCAATACGGCAGTTTTCTGGGGAGTGGCCGCAGCCTGGATGTAGAAGCGGGCTATCGCCTTCGGATAGAGTACCCTGATTGGCGTATTCGTGTTTTCGCCAAAGATTCACAATGGTCCCGGGCTGACCTTCTGGATGCAGCCACTTTTCAGCGACTTCCACAGGATACACAAACCGCTATTAGCAATAACGTCCTTGACGGCATAGCCCTATTCATTCCGGCGAGCAGCTTTCGTACGGGCGCTTGTATCGACATGGGCGAAAACCTTGCAGGTCAGAATGTTCAATTGACCTACACCCGCGCTTGGCGCCCTTTTGGAACCGTATGCTTGAGTCAGGACAGTGAGTCGGGACAGGGCTATTCGTCGACATGGGGCCTAGCGGGCTCAATTACCGGCGAAGACCATATCCGTTTGCAGTGGGAGAGCACGCAAGGGGCTACGCCAACCAAAGCCAATACCAACGCCGTCACCCTACGGTACAGACACTATTTTTAGGAGCCCTATCATGAAATTTCCCAAAACACTACTTCTGAGCCTAGTTGTTGCCCTGTTGGCAGGCTGTGGAACAGCGATTCAATCTGCAGTGGGTGACACACCCCTTGACCGGCAAGCCCGTTGGGCCGTGTTGCCGATGACCAATAACACCGATACGCCGCAGGCGGGGCTTTCCGCTGAGGCTATGATTGAACACCAAATTCGCGCACTGGGTGTTGTGAATCTGCGGCGTTATCCGGCAACCTTATCGCGTGACAGCCTTTTCGAGCCTACCGAACGCAAAGTCACCGAAGAGGCCCTTGCTTGGGCTAAAACACAAGGCGTACGGTATGCAGTAATGGGCAGCGTTGAAGAATGGCGCTACAAAGTCGGTATCGACGGAGAGCCCGCAGTCGGTGTCTCGCTGCAGGTGCTGGATGTAAGCACAGACCGCGTTGTATGGAGTGCTTCGGGAGCCCAGAGCGGCTGGAGCCGACAGTCGCTCGCCGCTGTTGCTCAGGTGACTTTGACAAAACTACTCTCCAGCCTGGAATTTGCAACAACAGCAACAGCAAAGTAGGTGGGAATGTTCGACTGGAAGTTTGCAACAAAACTCAAAAATGTACTGGGCAAAGACCGATTTGCGCCAGATCGCACTGCCACGCGCGAACAATGGATAGAGATAACGCTAATTCCTATTGCTGCTGCCCTATTAGGTTGGATGATGCGCCCAGACGACCCCACGCTGTCCGGCGAGGGGTTCCCGTGGCAGTGGTTGGCACCGGTGCTAGTTGCTCTGCGTTACGGCGTTTGGCCAGGGCTTTTAGGCAGCGCTATTTTGTTAATCAATGGTTGGATTGCCGCCCACGAGGGGCTCGTTCCAGCAGATTGGTCTAGCGCTCCGCTGTTTGGCGGTGGTTTATTGGTGCTGATTTGCGGGGAATTCAGTGACGTCTGGCATGACCGTACTCGCCGGATGGAGGAGACCTACCTTTATGTCACCGAGCGGCTTTCCCGCTTGACCAAAAGGCATTTGCTCTTGAACCTGTCGCACGACCGACTTGAACAGGAGATGCTGGCGCGTCCGGGCTCGTTGCGTGATGCGCTGGTGGGCATGAGAACACTGGCCCTAAAAGAATCTCCTGACCACAGCCGACTACCGGGGACCCAAGAATTGCTACTGCTATTGTCCCAGTACGTGAACATTGAAGCTGCCAGTATCTACACAGTAAAAGAAAAAAACGGCACCTATGCGCTGGGCACTTTGGTTGCCTCCCTGGGTGACCCGACAGACCTCAGCCCCGATGATGAATTGATTACACTGGCT
>JBEGPS010000061.1:0-11699 GCA_041181325.1 Pseudomonadota bacterium | reverse complement strand
CCCAGGCTTGTGCGGCTTGCTGGGTGCGCCCAAACTGCATATGGCGCGCAATGAGTCGTTCCAGCCGCAGGCTTGGGTCGACCTCTACGTACCAAATTTCGTCCAGCAGCGCAGCCACATGGCTCCAGCCGCCTTGGTCTAGGGCCAAATAGTTGCCCTCTGCAATCAATAGTTTGGCCTTAGCGAAGATGGGGATGGCGCCTGCAATGGGTTCTTCTATTTCTCGGCGGAACTCGGGGGCGTAAACGGTTTCTTCTGGCATTTGGCCGCGCAGTCGCTTTAGCAAGGCTACGTAGCCGTAGCTGTCAAAGGTGTCTGGTGCGCCTTTTCTGCTCGCGCGGCCCAGCCGCTCCAGTTCAATATTGGCCAGGTGGTAGCCATCCATGGGAACAATTTGCGAGTGTTCTGGGTTCAGCGCATTCAGTTGGAGTGCCAGTGTTGACTTGCCGGCACCTGGGGGGCCGATGATGCCCAATAAGGTTCTGGTGCCGCGCGCTAGAAACATCTCAAGCCGTTGGCTGGCTTGGGCAAACGTGAGGGTTTTTAGTTGCTTGTTGATTGTCATGATAGGTTTGTTGAAGTGGTACGTGCTTTGGGGTGCATTCAGTCCACCAGGTGTTCCTGCACAAATTGACGGAACCAGCCCATCACTGGGGCTTCGGTTCTGCCTGCCAATGTGACATAGGCAAAGCGGGCAGCGACTTTGAGTTTAGGTTTGATGGGCAACTCTACCAACGAGCCCTCTTGCAGGCCAGCCTTGGCCGCGGCTACCACACCCAAATAAATGGCTTGGGTTTGCGCCACGGTGGCGAGCAAACCTGCAACGTCTTCGCAAGCCAGCGTGACCATGGCTGATGGATTGGCCAGCGCGCCATATTGGGCCACCAAAAGGCGTACCACCTCATCTGATAACGGAATGGACGCTACTGGATATTTAGTGATGTCTTCAAACGTGACAGCCTGTTTGGCAGCCAGAGGGTGGTTTGCTTTGGCGATAAAGCCGGTGCGAATTTCGCTCAGTGACTCAATATTCAAGTCAATAGCGGGCGCAACACGACGCATGTCCACCACCATGGCATCGAGTTGGCGGCTGCGCAGTTGCTGCACTTGCAACTCCGTTGGCCCCCGCGTGATGGCGACGCGCATGGCAGGATAGCGCTGGGCTGCCGCGCACATCAACGGTATCGTCAATAAGGCGCCCGGCCCCGAGCCCAGGCCGACGCTGATGGAACTCTTGCCACCTTCTTGAAGCAACTGGGCACTGTGACGCAGCTCGGCGGTATCGCGCACGATGTGGCGCGCCCGTGCCACCACATCCAGGCCCAAAGGCGTCAGCTCGTTGCGCTTGCCAATGCGGTCCAGCACCTTGCCGCCCAAGTCGTCTTCCAGGCTCTGAATGCTGCGGCTCAACGCCGACTGCGTCATGAACAACTTTTCTGCCGCCCGGCTGAACGAGCCTGTGTCGGCCAGGGCCAGCAGGTGTTCTAAATGCTTGATATTCATGATCCGCTACGCAAACTGGTATCTGTTTAAAGAATTTAAATAATGCATTTTATGAATGATAACTAGATAAATAATTCATTGGACACATTGAACCACCAATCCTACTATCTGCATTGATTTGATTTTTCAACCCCGTTAACCGATCACAGTCAGGAGTCTTCCATGTTGATTCATTCACGTAAAGCATTTCGCACCGCAGCCTCTCTATTGGCGGGCTTGGCCTTGGCCGGATCGGTTGCGGCGCAAACCTATCCCTCCAAACCCGTCAGCATGATCGTGGCATTCCCCGCGGGCGGAGGCTCGGATGTGCTGGGTCGCGCTGTGGGCAAAGGCATGGCCGAAGTGTTTGGCCAGCCTGTCATTGTTGAAAACGTGGCGGGCGTGGGAGGTGCACTGGGTGTGCTCAGGGTCGCCAACGCCCAGCCGGACGGGTACACCATTTTGGCGGGATCGCCTTTGGAGCTGATCTACACGCCGCTGGGCATTGCCGCAGCCAAAAACAAGCCCGAGGATGTGCGCTTGGCAGCTTTGGTAGGGTACACCCCCATTGCTATTGCAGTGCGCAAAGATTTACCGGTTAACACACTGGAGGAGTTTGTTGCACTGGCCAAAAAGTCGGACAAACCACTGAGCTTTGGCTCTACAGGCATCGGCTCCTTGTACCACCTGATGGCTGAAAAAGCCCTGCAAACGGCAGGGGCCCATGGCCTGCATGCGCCCTACAGCGGCATGGCACCTTACCTTAAGGATTTGATGGGAGGGGTGATTGATTTTGCGGTGGTTCCCTTGGTCGGCCCCGTCATCGGTGCCATTGAAGGTGGCCAGATTAAAGCGCTGGCCTTGGCCTCCAGCCAACCTCTTGCACGATTGCCCAAGTTGCCTGTGGCTAGTGCTACCAAAGGCTTTGAAGACTACCAATTCAGCATTTGGATCGGCATTGAAGCAGGTGCCAAAACGCCTGATGCACAACTGGCCGCGCTGCACAAGGCTGCCTACACCGCACTAGGTAACCCAGACATTCGCAAAATCATTGAAACAGCTGGCAGCACAGTGGCTGAACCCATGACCTTGGCACAGCTCGACGCCTTCTACAAAAAAGAAGTTGCCAAGGGCGCTGCGATTGCCAAGTCTATCAAGCTCGAACCCCAGTAAACTTATGTCGGCAACTTTGTCAGCCCTACAAGCCAGCGCCAGTGTTTTTACAGCGCTGCGCCGTGATATTCATCAGCACCCTGAGATGGGCTTTCAGGAGTTCCGTACCAGCGACCTGGTTGCCGAGCGTTTGCAGCACTGGGGATACGCTGTAACACGCGGTTTGGGTGGCACGGGTGTGGTGGGACAACTCAAGCGCGGCAGCAGCAACCGCAAGCTGGGCTTGCGGGCCGACATGGACGCGCTGCCCATTCAGGAAACCACCGGTCTGCCCCACGCCAGCTGCCATGCGGGTCTGATGCACGCCTGCGGCCACGATGGGCACACAGCCATGCTGCTGGCCGCTGCAGAGCATTTGGCAAACCACGGTACTTTTGACGGCACGTTGAATCTCATTTTTCAGCCCGCAGAAGAGAGCCTGGGTGGCGCACGCAAGATGATGGAAGACGGGCTGTTTAAGCAATTCCCGTGCGATGCCATCTTTGCCATGCACAACATGCCGGGCTTCCGTCCGGGCCAGTTGCTGCTGCGCGAAGGCGCAACCATGGCGTCCAGCGAAAATATTTTGGTGCACATCGATGGCAAAGGCGGTCATGGGGCCATGCCGCATCTGAGTTCTGACCCGGTGGTGGCTGGATCGGCCATTGTCATGGCGCTGCAGACCATTGTTTCGCGCAATGTTCCGCCGCTTCAGATGGCGGTGATCACCGTGGGCTCTTTTCAGTCGGGGGTGGCCAACAATGTCATTCCCCAGAACGCTACGCTCAAGCTCAGCGTGCGTGCGTTGGACCGTGGTGTCCGCGATCTGCTGCGCAAGCGTATTGTTGAAGTCGTCGAGTTGCAGGCGCAGAGTTACGGTGTGACGGCGCAAGTAGAGTTTTTGCCTGGCTATCCGGTCCTGGTCAACACCCCGCAAGAGACTGCGCTGGCCCGCGAAGTGGCAGTGGCGCTGGTGGGCGCTGACAACGTGGTGTTACAAACCGAGCCACTTACCGCCAGTGAAGACTTCGCGTACATGCTCGACGCAGTGCCTGGCAGCTATCTGTTCATCGGTAATGGCGATGCTGCCAATGGTGGGCACGGTGCATGCATGGTGCACAACCCCAACTATGACTTTGAAGACCGCAATATTCCTGTGGGAGCCGCCTACTGGGTGGCATTGACGGAGCGTTTTCTGGCATAGTCCAGCACTTGAATTCAAATCGGGAGAGACAAGGTGGCTAATTCACGTCACCTTGCGCCGAAGGAGCAACCACCCCGGAAACTCTCAGGCAAAAAGGACCGGTTTGAATCGTTAGTATCTCTGAAGAGCTGCCGGGCTTAGTCACCCGGCACACCGCAGGAGCAAGTGGCCTCACACACAGTGGGCCATGAATCTCTCAGGTTTCAAACAGAGGGGGTGCATGCCGCGCATGGTGCGTGGGTGTGCTTTTTCGTCCCAGTGACACCCTTGACTTGTTTGTAAACCTGAACCATGAAATCAATCGCAACATCCATCGCTGTCATAGGCGGCGGCATCACCGGCGTCACCACCGCTTACGCCTTGGCCAAGCGCGGCTTTGCAGTCACCTTGTTTGAGAAAAACCGCTACGCGGCAATGGAAACATCGTTTGCCAATGGTGGCCAGCTCTCGGCATCCAACGCCGAGGTGTGGAACCACTGGTCCACTATTCTCAAGGGCATGAAGTGGATGCTCAAGAGCGATGCACCGCTGTTGGTGAACCCCAAGCCCAGCTGGCACAAGCTGAGCTGGTTTGCCGAGTTCATCGGCAACATCCCGCACTACGAGCGCAACACCATAGACACTACGCGCTTGGCAATTGCAGCGCGTGAGCACCTGTTTGCCTGGGCACAAGCCGAGGGGGTGGACTTTGACCTCAAAAAAGAAGGCATTCTGCACATCTACCGGGACAAAAAAGGCTTTGATCACGCTGGCAAGGTAAGCGCACTGTTGGCCCAAGGTGGTTTGCCGCGCCGCGCAGTGACACCCTCTGAGATGAAAGCCATAGAGCCCACACTGGCTGGCAATTACTATGGCGGCTACTTTACCGAGAGCGACTCCACCGGTGACATTCACAAATTCACGACCGGCATAGCCAAAGCGGCCGCGCGCTTAGGCGTGCGCTGCCTGTATGAGCAAGACGTGCAAGCCCTGCGCAGTGACGGCTCGAAAGCTGAAGTGACAGTAGCTGACGGAAACGGCCAAGTTACCCACCATTTCGATGCAATGGTAGTGTGCGCGGGTGTGGAGAGCCGCGGATTTGCAGCGCAGTTGGGGGACCGAGTCAACATCTACCCGGTTAAGGGCTACTCCATCACCGTTAACCTCTTGGACGAACAAAGCCAGGCCGCAGCACCCACAGTGAGTTTGTTAGATGACGAAACTAAACTAGTCACCAGTCGGCTGGGCGTTGGGCGCTTTCGAGTGGCAGGCACTGCCGAGTTCAACGGCTACAACAAAGACATCCGCGCCGACCGTATCAAGCCGCTGGTCGATTGGGTAAACCAGTGTTTCCCTGGCATTAACACCCGCCAGGTGGTGCCATGGGCCGGTTTGCGGCCCATGCTGCCCAGCATGATGCCGCGTGTGGGCCGCGGCAGGGCTGCCAATGTGTTCTACAACACCGGGCATGGACATTTGGGCTGGACACTGTCCGCGGTAACCGCGGACATGGTGGCTCAGATGATCACGCCATTGCAATAATTTTGAAAATCGCTATAAATTTAGGAGCTAACTACGCATTCCCTATGCGGGTTAGCGGCATATATCAATGCAAATCAGGGCAGCTGACGCCAGGTCCAGGTCTTGCAAAGCGCCCTCTAGTTTTTCAAGTTGTTGTTCTGGCACCCCGGTAAGCGCTTGCCTCAGGTCGGCAAAAACCTCAAGCGCACCCAAGTCATCGGCTTGCAGCAGGGGCAATAGTTTGCTTTGCAGCAGCGTTTTGACGCCATCGTCTACTTTGGCGGCCGCCTCAGCCTGGGGTGGCGCTTGGGCCGCACTGTCTGCACCCAAGTGCAAAAGCACTGCGTGCAAATCACGCACGGCGCTGGTTGTCAGTGCGTCTAGCACGCCGCTGTGTTGTGCCAATGAACCCGCTTGCTCTGGGTCTTTGCTTTGTGTCTCGAGCTGCGTTAACTGCTCGGTCAGTGGCAATAAGCCCAGCGTGCCGGCATTTCCCTTGAAGGTGTGCAGCAGCATGGTGAGTTTTTGTGTCTCGCTGCTGCGGCTGAGCGCTTCAAAATCACGCTGCAGGGTCGGCAAAGCCTCTAGAAACTGGTGGGCCGTGCGGATGTAAAGGCGCTGCATACCGCCCAGCCGCTGCAAGGCCCCTGCAAGGTCTAGTTCAGCATGGTTCCATTCGGCATTGGCAGCGAGGGGAGGGGTGCCCGCATCGCTGGCATTACTACGCTCTCCGGCGGTGTCCTTCGCATAAAAACCTGTGGTGCGGATGAGCAACGAGACCAGTTGGGCCAGGTCAAAGGGCTTGCCAATATGGTCATTCATGCCAGCCTGAATGCAGGCTGTGCGGTCAGAGGTCATGGCGTTGGCAGTGAGTCCGATGATGGGCAACTTCAACAGTCCTAGCTCTTGGCGAATAACTCTGGTGGCCTCATAGCCGTCCATTACCGGCATTTGAACGTCCATTAACACCACATCAAATTGTTTTTTGGCGGTGGCTACCGCATTGACGCCCAAGTGCCCGTCGGAGGCAATAGACACCAGCGCGCCTTCAAAGCTCAGTAGTTCCTCTGCCACCTGTTGGTTGATGGCGTTGTCTTCAACTACCAAAATGCGCATGCCTGCCAATTGGCGGCTGCTTGCGCGGCGTTTGCGGCGCACACTTTCCGAATCGGAAACATGACTCAGTGACGCATCAAACAGCATGCTGGCTGTGACCGGTTTCACCAGAAAAGCGTTCACCAGGTCTTGCTCGCGCTGGGTTCGCAAAGACAGGTCTTGCCGTCCGTTGGATGAGAGCATGACAAACTTGGGAGCAATCCCGTTAGTGGTCTGCAGAAATTGCCGGATTTTGTGCAGTGTTTCCCATCCGTCCAGGCCGGGCATTTGCCAGTCAACGTAAATGCAGTCGTAAGGGAAAGTACCGTTTTGGGTATTGCGGTCAATCATTGCCAGGCCTTCGTGGCCGCCTACTGCTATATCGACATGCCAACCGAATCCAGACATCATTTTGGCCATCAAAGCGCTGGCAATCAGGTTGTCATCAATGATGAGCACGCGGTTGCAATCGGTGGGCTTCGCTCGCGCTGTGTCCGTTGGTTCTGGTTGGGCCCGCGGCAACTCTAGCGAGAAACTAAAGGTGCTTCCCTCACCTAGTGCACTCTTAAGTGTCACTTCACCCCCCATGATTGCGACAAGTCGCTGGCTAATGGCCAGGCCCAGTCCGGTGCCCCCGAAGCGTCGGGAGGTAGAGGTCTCGGCCTGCGAAAAACCGCTAAAAATTTTGGCTTGGTTTTCAGGTGCAATGCCAATGCCTGAGTCTTTCACCGCAAACTCAATGCGCGGATGGGCCGATGGGGCGCTGTCGGGATTCAAAAATTTCAGTGAAATAACGACCTGCCCCTCACTGGTGAACTTGACCGCATTGCCCCCGAGGTTGGTGAGAATTTGCTGGAGTCGCATGCGGTCTCCCATCAAAAACTTGGGTACCGCAGGGTCTATGTCGTACAGCACTTCAATAGGTTTGGTGCCTACATTGGCCGACAACACCACAGCCAAACCGCGCATCAGGCTGTCTATGCGCATTGGCTGCACGTCCATCTCCATCTTGCCAGCATCGATTTTTGAGAAATCAAGAATGTCGTTCAGAAGACCCAGTAAAGACTTCGCTGCGCTTTCAGTTTTGTTCAAGTAATCGAACTGGTTTGGCGTAAGCGAAGTGTTACCCAGCAACTTGAGCATGCCCAGTACGGCATTCATGGGGGTGCGAATTTCATGGCTCATATTGGCCAAAAACTGGCCTTTGGCCTGTGCTGCTTGCTCAGCCGATTCGCGCGCTTCTAGGAGTGTGTGTTCGTAGTGCTTGCGTTCTGTGATGTCCTTAAAAATGCCGCTCAGACGCACCGTTTTACCGTTTTCTACCGTGGCCTTGCAGGTCACACGTACATCGATTTTTTTGCCCTTGGTGGTGTGGCTTTCGAACTCGAGGTCGAAGCCTGTGCCTACTGCCAACGCTTGTTGCATTGCTGTTGTCAGGCGATTGCGCGATTCGGGCAGAAAAAAATCAACGGTTGCCTTGATGGTAGGGTCAAAATCATCGGGCGTAGTTTCGTGGATGCGGTAGGTTTCGTGCGTCCAGTAGAGGTGACCGGTGATCACATCCAACTCCCACCCCCCCACTTTTGCAATGGCTTGCGACTCCTCCATCAGTGCGTTGCTGGTGCGCAAAGCGTCTTCCGCCCTTTTGCGCGCAGTAATATCCACAATCTGGCAGAGCAAAAACGCTGCTTCATCGTTTAATTCCCGTACCACTGCCATGCTCTGCAGCCCCCACACTGAGCCACCATCGCTGTGCCGATAGCGTTTTGCGCGTTGGTCTAGTGCAATCTCTCCACCCAATAGTCGCGACAACTGCAATGCATCGAGTGCGCCTTCATCGGGGTGGTTGATGTCATCAATGGTCAGCCCAAGCAGTTCATCCTGGGTGTAACCTACAAAGTCACACAGCGCCTGGTTGGCCTGAATTAAGGCCCCTTTGGTGCTCAATATCGCCATACCACCGGGCGTGTTGTTAAACATGGCAGCGAAAGTCCTTTCGCTTTGACGCAGCGCGTCTAATGCGGCTTTGCTGGCCGTGATGTCTCCAAAGGTGCAGATAACGGAGGTGGGGGTATCGCTGTTCTCGAATATTGGTTTGGCGTTGACGGTAACCCAAGTGAGCGAACCATCGGGTTTGTATATTCCCATAATGGCTTCGCGGACTTCCTTGCCGCTGGTCAAAGCTTCCATGGAAGGGTGGGTTTGCCCTGGCCAATCAGTCATATCCTCATGAACGCAGCGCCATGACGAGTCTACCGATCTACGACCGATCATCTCGTCGAAGCTGAGCCCCAGCATGCGCTCTGCACTGGTGTTGCAAAAGATGATGCGCCCGTCGACATCCTGCACCACCACACCTTCGAACATGGAGTCCACCAGAGCTTTGTAGTTGGTTTCTGTATATCTGCGGGCGGCATCCATGGCCTCGGCAGCTTTGCCGCTAAGCTCTGCACGCTCTTTCCACTGAGCCACTTCGAGTGCCTGGTGGTGTTTTTCCAGCAAGCCTGTCGCCACACGTGCCAGGTTTTTAAGCACTTCGCGTTGCATATCCGTCAATTGCTGCGGAACTTTGTCGATCACGCACAGGGTTCCAACTTTGAGGCCGTCTGTGAAAACCAGCGGAACACCGGCATAAAAACGAATGCTGGGCGCATGGGTAACCAAAGGGTTTCCAGAAAATCGGGAGTCTTGGCTAGCGTCGGGTATCTCGAAAATGTCGTCACCCAAAATGGCGTGGCCACAAAACGAAATATCTCTGGGTGTTTCTGCAGCTTCCAAGCCTACTTTGGACTTGAACCATTGGCGGTTGGCATCTACCAAGCTAATCAGCGCAATGGGTACATTGCAAACCAGCGAAGCTGCGGCTACCAGCGCATCCATTTCAGCATCAGGCAAGGTGTCCAACACGCGCATTTCGTGGAGTACTTTGAGCCGCGCGGTTTCATTTTCGGGTATGCCTGGTGGAGTGAATGAAGCGGTCAAAAACATAATCCTCTTTAAACACCCGCCCTGCCAAAAAACAGATCCAAGGTGTGGATAAAACTGCCCCCGATTCGATAACGGCATTCGTTCAGACGAATTGATTTTTTCTCCTGTCTATTTTGCCCCATTTTTGCCGGGTGGCTGCGGCCCGCTCGGTGTGGCGGCTCGCCCCGCGTCAGCCCAATATGCTGGCGCGTTAACTCAACCCGAGGCTACTCTGCCAAAGACAAGCCGCGCATGGATATAGCGACCCCGCCCAGCACTGCATTACCCGATAGCGGGTCTCGTAGTTGATCGTCCAGCAGCGCGTTCAGGTTGGTACCGGGTCGCTCGGCGGCCAAGTGCAGTTGGGCACCGGGCAGGTCATGGCCCCAACCGTGGGGCAGGCTCACCACGCCGGGCATCATCTCGGCGCTGATATGCACCTGGGCCTGCACACTGCGTTGGCCGTTGTGGATGCTGGCCAGCGCGCCATCGGTCAGACCCAGGCGCGTAGCGTCCGCAGGGTGCACCAGCGCGGTGCATCTGAACGGACCTTTGGCGAGGACGGGCAGGTTGTGCATCCAGCTGTTGTTGGTGCGCACGTCGCGCCTGCCAATAATGACCAAATCGGGCGCTGGCCCTTGCAGGTCGTGCGTAGAACGCTCTAAATCTTGTAGCAAAATTGGCGGTGCCAATTCGATCTTGCCACTCGGTGTACGCAGCATTTCGGGAATGCGGGGCTGCAGTTCGCCCAGGTCAATGCCGCCGCTGGCGCTTGAGGCCATCACTTGCGCCAGTGTCAAGCCGCTGGGCTTCAAACCGAATGCATCGCCGTAGGGGCCGGAGCGCAGGGCCACTTCCAGTCCGCGCATCGGGCCTTTGTACTGCGCGGTAGCCTGAATCACCACATCGGCGTGGGCCCCGAACAGGCGCTTGGCATCTTCTAAAAACTGGGCATCGTCTAGCGCGTTGGCATCGGCTTGCGCGCCCTTGCCCTGCACGATGGCGGCCAGCTTCAACAGGGTTTGCCACTCCTCGGGCTGGCCCTCTGGCGCGGCAAAAATTGCCGGGCTGTAGCGGGCGTGGTTACGCCACGAGAGCTGGGGAAACGCCACGTCGTAATGAAAATCTTCCAATGGCGACTGGCCAGGCAATATCACGTCGGCATGGCGTGTGGTCTCGTTCAAGTAAATGTCCATGCTGACCATGAAGTCCAGCGTGTCCAGCGCTTTGGCCAAGCGCGGGCCGTCGGGGCTGGAGAGTACCGGGTTGGTGGCCACGGTGAACAGCGCACGGATTTGCCCCTCTCCGGCAGTCTCGATCTCTTCGCTCAGGCAGGTAATGGGTAGCTCCCCATACACCTCGGGTGCACCGCTTACGCGGGCATGGTGGCGGCCTGTGCTCACGCCTTTGCCCAAACCCGTCTTGCCAGCGGTATTGCTTGCAAAGGCGGCCGACTTGGCAAACAGCATGCCGCCAGGCAAGTCCATATGGCCTGTCAGTGTGTTGATCACGTCAATCAACCAACTGGCCAGCGTGCCATAGGCTTGGGTGCAGGTACCAATGCGCCCATACACCGCTGCGCGTGGCGTGGTTGCCAGAGTGCGGGCCAGGCTGCGGATGGTGTCGGCGTCTATGCCGCAGCGCTTCGCCACGGACTCTGGGGTAAACGGGGCGATGGCAGCGCGCACTTCGTCCACGCCCACCACCCACTGCGCCACGTTACCCAAGGTCACCAGATTCTCCGCAAACAGGGTGTGCACCATGGCTGCCAGCAAAAACACATCAGCACCGGGGCGGATGAAGTGGTGTGCATCGGCCAGCGCGGCGGTCTCGGTACGCCGGGGGTCAATCACCACCAGCTTGCCACCGCGCGCCTGCATGGCTTTGGCCTTGCCTTTGAAGTCGGGCACGGTCCACATGCTGCCATTGCTGACCATGGGGTTGGCGCCCAGCACCAGCAAATAATCAGTGCGGGCAATGTCGGGCAGCGCAATGGACAACCAGTGGCCAAACATCAGCCCGCTAGCGAGTTGCTTGGGCATTTGGTCCAGGGTGGAGGCAGAAAACACATTTTTGGTACCCAGCGCGCGCGCCAGTTTGCCAAAGTAGGTAAGCAAGCCAATCTTGTGGGCCGATGGGTTGCCCACCACCACGCCAGTGGCGTTGCGGCCATGGGCTGCTATCAGCGGTGGCAGGCGGCGCTCGATCTCGGCAAAGGCTTCTTCCCAGGTGGCTTCCTCGAACACGCCATTGCGTTTGATCAGCGGCGTGCGCAGGCGGTCGGGGTCTTCGTGCAGGT
>JBEGPS010000060.1:0-21726 GCA_041181325.1 Pseudomonadota bacterium | reverse complement strand
GACATTCGGTGCCGAATTTTTCTTTCAGCCATTTTTTAGCCACATCACCGGCGGCCACCATGGGTGCAGTCAAGCGGGCGCTGGAGCGGCCACCGCCGCGTGGGTCGCGCAGACCGTATTTCTGGGTATAGGTGTAGTCGGCGTGGCCGGGCCGGAAGGTATCGACGATGTTGCCGTAGTCTTTGCTGCGCTGGTCGGTGTTCTGAATCAGCAACGCTATCGGAGTGCCCGTGGTCTTGCCCTGGTACACGCCGCTCAAAATTTGCACGGTATCGGGTTCGTTGCGTTGCGTCACAAATTTGGAGGTGCCGGGGCGACGCCGGTCGAGATCGCCCTGAATGTCGGCCTCACTCAATCGCATGCCCGGCGGGCAGCCGTCAATCACGCAGCCAATGGCTGGGCCGTGGGATTCACCAAAGTTGGTGACTGCGAATAGGGTTCCAAAGGTATTGCCGCTCATAGCCCGCAATTATCCCCGATGACTGCCAACGGCAGCCCGTACTCACAGCAAGGCGCGCAACTCCCGGGCCGCGTCTTGCAACACTGGCAGCAGTTGGTTTTGCATGGCCTGCAGCGTCATGCGGTGCGGGGCCACCACCACGTTCAAAGCGGCCACCGTCTGGCCTTGCAAATTGCGCAGCGGCACCGACAGTGCTTGCACGCCCAGCTCATGCTCCTCGCTGGCAATGCAAAAGTCTTGCGTACGCGCCTGCTCTACCAGTATTTTGAGCGCTTTGGCGTCCGTCACGGTGTAGGCCGTCAGGCGCGGCAGCGCGTGGGCTTTGAGCCATTGGGTCAGCTCGGTTTTGGGCTTGGCCGCCAACAAGACTCGCCCTGTGGATGTGGCGTGGGCTGGCAGGCGCGCACCCAGGTGTAGCCCGTAGGCCAGCACCTGCGCAGAACCCACGGCCGAGCTGCGCAAATCATTGCCACTGCGGGCCACGATCACCACCTCGTGCCCGTCCATCACCACGGCAGAAAACGATTCCTGCGTCTGAATGGCCAAACGGTTCAAGGTGGGTTGCAGCACACGTGGCAGGCGTGCGCTAGATAAATAGGTACCCGAGAAGCGCAGCACTTTGCTGGAGAGCCAAAAGTAACTGCCATCAGTTTCCAAATAGCCCAAATACGCCAGCGTGAGCAAATGGCGGCGCGCTGCCGCACGGGTTATGCCCGCGCGCTGGGCGGCCAGCGTAGCGTTGAGCCGCTGGCGCTCGGTGTCAAAACTCTCCAGCACCGCCATGCCTTTGGCCATGCCGGCAATCAGGTCTGCGTGGGCGATTTCAGGTTTCATGGGCTTTCAGGGTTGAGTCGAGGCCTAATCAATTGCGCGGTGATCGCACAGGTGGCCCAATCATCGCACAAAGCTCTGCAGTGCGGGGTGCGCAAAGTGACGGCAAACCCTATCCTTGGACCACCCTACAAGGAGACATCCATGCGTACCCAAGTCGCCATCATCGGTGCAGGCCCCTCCGGCTTGCTGCTCGGCCAGTTGCTGCACAAAGCAGGTATTGACGCCGTCATCGTGGAGCGCCAATCTGGCGACTACGTGCTAGGCCGCATTCGGGCGGGCGTGCTGGAGCAGGTGTCGATTGACCTGCTGGATGAGGCTGGTGTGGGCGAACGCATGCACCGCGAAGGTTTGGTGCATGGCGGCTTTGACATGCTCTTCAAAGGCGCGCGCCACCGCATTGACCTGAACAAACTCACCGGTGGCAAAAACGTCATGGTCTATGGCCAAACCGAAGTCACGCGTGACCTGATGGACGCCCGCAAGGCGGCAGGCCTGACCACCATTTATGAGGCGCAGCAGGTGCAAGTGCACGACTTTGACGGTAAAACCCCGCGCGTAACGTACCAGAAAGACGGCCAAACCTTTGAAATTCAATGCGACTTCATCGCTGGCTGCGACGGCTTTCATGGTGTGTGCCGGGCCAGCGTGCCGCGCGGCGCTATCCAGGAATTTGAGAAGGTGTACCCGTTTGGCTGGCTGGGCGTGTTGTCCGACACACCGCCAGTGCACCACGAACTGATTTACGCCAACAGCGAACGCGGCTTTGCATTGTGCTCACAGCGCAGCGCCACGCGCAGCCGCTACTACCTGCAAGTGCCTTTGTCCGACAAGGTAGAACAGTGGTCGGACCAGGCGTTTTGGGACGAACTCAAGCTGCGCCTGGACCCCGAAGCACGCGAGAAACTTGTTACTGGCCCGAGCATCGAAAAAAGCATCGCCCCACTACGAAGCTTTGTGACCGAACCCATGCGCTTTGGCCGCATGTTCTTGGCGGGTGACGCGGCGCACATTGTGCCGCCCACTGGAGCCAAAGGCTTGAACTTGGCTGCCACCGATGTGAAATATCTGTCGAATGCATTGGTGGAGTTTTACAAAGACAAAACCGAAGCGGGTATTGACACCTATTCCGAGCGCTGCCTGCGACGCATATGGCGTGCTGAGCGGTTTTCGTGGTGGTTTACCAGCCTGATGCACAGCTTCCCCGAGCAAGGTGCTATTCACCAAAAGCTGCAAGACGCAGAGCTGGATTACATCGTTAATTTTGAAGCTGGCGCACGGTCGGTGGCTGAAAACTACGTCGGCTTGCCGCTGTAAAACCGCACTTACGTGCTACTGCGGATAACCAACTCATAGCCCACATCGATACACGTGGGCTCTACGGTTTCAGCGTGCATGAGTTGCACCAGCATTTGTCCTGCCACCTGCCCTATCTCCATGCGAGGGGTTCTAACAGTGGTCAGTGGTGGCAGCATTTGGTCGCTGCCCGTAAGGTCGTTGAACCCCGCAATTGCCACTCGGCCAGGTACATCGATGCCCAAGCGCAGTGCTGCCAAGGCCGCACCTTGGGCCAAATCATCATTGCAAAAAAAGATAGCGTCCACAGGGGGTTGTTGCCCGATGATTTGCTCGAACATGCGCGCGCCCAGTGAGATGGACGAGGGGGCCGGGTTAAGCCACTCTAAAGTTACATCCAATAGACCCGCATCCATCAGGGCTTGCCGCCACCCCTCCAAACGCTGCAAAGTCCGTGCGTCCAATTGCGCTGCCGCAAACGCAATACGCCGGTAACCGCGCTCCAGCAAATGGCGGGTAAGGTCGGCCCCCGCGTCCTTCTGGGAAAAACCCACACAATAGGCCCCCGCGGGGCCAGCGGCAGTCATCAAGTGCACGCAGGGCACGCCGCTTTGCGCAATCAGCGCCTTGGTCGCCTCGTTGCGCTCCAGGCCTGTGACCACAAGTCCTGCGGGGCGGTGCAGCAATTGCTCGCGCAGCAGCATTTCTTCTTCACTGGGGTCGTAGTGGGTAATGCCGATCAGAGTCTGGTAACCCGATTGGCGCAGCGTGCGCTGCAAGGCCTCCAGCAAATCCACGAACAAAGCGTTGGATAGCATGGGAATGAGCACCGCCACGTGGCTGCTTTGCCCGGATGCCAGGGCCCGTGCGGCCGGGTTAGGCACATAGCCCAACGTGGCAGCAGCAGCCCGTACTTTGGCGATCAGGGCCGGATCTACTGCGCGCTCTCCTCGCAATGCCCGCGACACCGTAATGGGGCTGACACCGGCAAGTTGGGCCACATCCGTCAGGGTGATGCGGCCAGTGGCTCGGGGGCGAAGGGGTGCGCTCATATCCTAGGGTAACTACTAGTAATGGAAAAATAATGTTCGCATAGGATAGCGCTATCCAAAAAAAATAAGCTTTAATTTTTTCTACACGGATAGCGCTAACCAAAATTTAGAACCTTATGCATTCCATTGTCATCATGGGCGTCGCCGGTTGCGGAAAGTCAAGTTTGGGCGCTGTGGTTGCCCAAGCCTGCGGTCTGCCGTTGATCGAGGGGGACGACCACCACAGCGACAGCAATCGCCAGAAAATGCAGCACGGCATTGCGTTGACCGATGCAGACCGCGATGGTTGGCTGGCTACCTTGAGCGACTTGTTGCGCAGCAGCCCCAGCGGCGTGGTGGTGACCTGTTCAGCGCTCAAGCAGGCATACCGCAACCGACTGCGGCAAGCGTCACCCGATTTGCGATTCGTGTTTTTGGACATCACGTTGCCGCAAGCCCAAGCCCGCGTTTCGGCGCGCGCACCAGAACACTTTTTCTCTACCAGCCTGGTCGACAACCAGTTTGCGACGCTGGAGTCTCCCGTGGGGGAGCCAGGCGTGTTGCGCCTGGACGCGCTGCTTACGCTGCCGCAATTGCAAACCGAAGTCAGCCAATGGCTGCACACCACACAGGAGCCCGCATGAACACGCCCACCAGCAAATTCACCCACATCACCAACACACTGATGGCGGCCAGCCTGGGTGTGATGGCGGTGGCCGTGTTTGTGAACGTAGTACTGCGTTATGGCTTTGGCAGCGGTGTGGCCGCCAGCGAAGAGCTGTCGCGCTTACTTTTTGTGTGGATGGTGTTTATTGGTGCCACGGCGGCCTACCCGGCGGGTGAGCACATGGCTTTCACCAGTCTGGTCGCCAGCCTGCAAAAGCGGCCCACCGCCATGGCGCTGATGACGGCGGTGATTCGCTTGTTGGTGCTGCTGGCGTGCGTGATGCTGGGCCATGGCGCCTGGCAGCAGGTGGTGGTTGGGCTGGACAGTTACTCAGTGGTGCTGGGTTATCCCACCGCCTTGCTGCCCCTGCCCGCGCTGCTGTGCTCTACGGCCATTGGCGCGATGGCGCTGTGGGAATTGATTCAACGCACACCGCTAGACCTCGGTCACGGTGCGGAAGTGGAATAACGAGACATCCAGCATGACCAACGAAGCACAAGCATTTATCGTTTTCTCCGTGGGCATGTTGCTGCTCATGGGCATTGGCATGAACATGGGCCTGGCGCTGGTGCTCACCGGTGCAGGCATGGCCTATGTGCTGCAGTTTTGGGATACCCAGCTGCTGGCGCAAAACCTGGTAGCGGGCGTGGATAGCTTTCCGTTGCTGGCCGTGCCCTTCTTCATTCTGGCCGGTGAGCTGATGAACTCTGGCGGCATCAGCCGCCGCATCATCACCATGGCCCAGGCGTGGGTGGGACATATTCGCGGTGGCTTGGGATTTGTGGCCATTGGTGCCGCCGTGCTGATGGCCAGCATGAGTGGCTCGGCACTGGCTGACACCGCTGCACTGGCCACCATTTTGATGCCCATGATGCGCCAGCAGGGCTACCCCATGCACACCTCTGCAGGCTTGATTGCATCGGGCGGCATCATCGCGCCTATCATTCCGCCTAGCATGCCGTTTGTGATTTATGGCGTGACCACCAACACGTCTATCTCGGCCCTGTTTATCTCTGGCATCGTGCCCGGCCTGATCATGGGTGTGGGGCTGATCATTGCGTGGAAACTGGTGCTGCGCAAAATCGATTTACCTGAGGGCAAGCCCCTGCCCATGCGTGAACGCCTGCAAGCCACACTCAAAGCCTTCTGGGCCATGCTGATGCCCTTGATCATCATTGGTGGCATGAAAAGCGGCGTGTTCACCCCCACCGAAGCAGCGGTAGTAGCTGCGTTCTATGCCCTGGTGGTAGCGCTGTTTGTGCACCGGGAGATGAAGATTGCCGAGGTCTATGGTGTGCTGGTGCGGGCTGCCAAGACCACCGCCATCGTCATGTTCCTGTGTGCCGGTGCGCAAGTAGCCAGCTACATGATCACCCTGGCCGATTTGCCCAGCGTGTTGACCGGCTGGTTGGGCCCGCTGGTAGAGAGCCCGCGCACGCTGATGTTTGTCATGATGGTCGTTCTCATTCTGGTGGGCACGGCGCTCGACCTGACGCCCACGATATTGATCTTCGCCCCCGTGATGTTGCCCATCGCCGTCAAGGCGGGCATTGACCCGGTGTACTTTGGTCTGATGTTTGTGCTCAACGGTGCCATTGGCCTGATTACCCCACCGGTGGGCACGGTGCTCAATGTGGTGGCGGGTGTGGGGCGGCTGCCTTTGCACCAGGTCATCAAGGGTGTGAACCCGTTCCTCATCACTTACACCCTGATTCTGTTTTTGTTTGTTCTGTTTCCGCAAATCGTGACCGCGCCTGTGGCGTGGATGCGATAAATTTTTAACCTAGGAGATCCCATGACTTTTCTTCGTCGTACCCTCATTGCGGCCACCACCGCAGCCCTGCTGGGCGCTTCGTTTTCCGCACTGGCGCAGGACATCAAACCCCGACTGATTCGCTTTGGCTATGGTCTTAACGAGCAAAGCAACCAGGGCCGCGCGGCAAAGGTGTTTGCCGACGCGGTAGACAAAGCATCCGGCGGCAAGATGAAAGTGCGCGCCATTGGCGCTGCGGCCCTGGGCCCAGATACGCAAATGCAACAGTCCCTCATTGGCGGCGCGCAAGAGATGATGGTCGGCTCTACCGCCACGCTGGTGGGCATTACCAAAGAGATGGCGCTGTGGGACAGCCCCTTCTTGATCAGCAGTGCCAAAGAGGCTGATGCCTTGCTGGATGGCCCGATTGGCGACAAAATACGTGCCAAGTTGCAAGAAAAAGGCTTGGTCGGTTTGGCTTATTGGGAAAATGGTTTTCGCAACCTGACCAATAGCAAGCGCGCCATCAACAAGATGGAAGACTTGGATGGCATCAAGTTGCGCGTCATGCAAAACAATGTGTTCCTGACCAGCTTCAAAACTCTCGGTGCCAACGCCGTGCCCATGGCTTTCTCAGAACTGTTCAGTGCGCTGGAAACCAACACGGTGGACGGACAGGAAAACCCATTCAACACCATTTTGTCGAGCAAGTTTTACGAAGTGCAAAAGTACATGACGGTGACCAACCACGTGTACAGCCCCTGGATCGTGCTGGTGAGCAAAAAGTGGTGGGATCAACTGTCCAAAGACGAGCAAAAAATCTTGCAAGACGCTGCCAAAACCAGCCGCGACTTTGAGCGCAAAGACACCCGCGAAGAAGCATCTAAAGCCGTGGCAGATTTGAAAGCCAAGGGCATGCAGGTCAACGAACTGTCGCCTGCAGAATCTGCGCGCATGCGTGACAAGCTAACGCGTGTGTATGCGCAAATTGGTGCCGATGTCGGTATGGATTTGTGGAACGAGACCCAAGGTGAATTGGCAAAAATCCGCGCAAAAAAATAAGTTAGATTCAGCACAACAAGTAAAAAACGGCCCTCGGGCC
The DNA here is from genome assembly GCA_041181325.1 of Pseudomonadota bacterium. Taxonomy (GTDB): domain Bacteria; phylum Pseudomonadota; class Gammaproteobacteria; order Burkholderiales; family Burkholderiaceae_C; genus Allorhodoferax. Next base: position 14,586 of record JBEGPS010000060.1, on the reverse strand, counting down.
GTTTTTTACTTCACTCATCAGCAATGAAAACTTACTGCGCGTCGCCCTTTTCTTCGTCTGGCCAATCGCGAATGTAGGCCTTGAGCATTTTGTTCTCGAAATTTTGCGCATCTACCACGGCACGGGCAACGTCGTAGAAGCTAATTACGCCCATGAGCATGCGGTTTTCAACCACCGGCATATAACGGGCGTGACGGTCTAGCATCATGCGGCGCACCTCATCCATTTCGGTTTCCATAGTGCAAGTCAATGGGCCTGCGTCCATTGCGCGGTAAACCGATGTGGTGCCGAATTCGCCGCCATTGCGCACAACCGCTTGAATGACCTCGCGAAACGTCAGCATGCCAACGACCAGGCCATGCGCCATCACCACCAGCGAGCCAATATCGCGCTCGGCCATCAACTTGGCTGCATCGGCCAAAGACTCTTCGGGCGTGGTGGTGAAAAGCGTGCCTCCTTTAACGCGCAGGATGTCGCTGACTTTCATGGTTTTTCCTTATTCATGGTGACACATGGGTTGTGACCGTGGCTGAAATATAGCCCACAATGACACGCTTTATCTGTCGCGCGATCTGGAGATTCCCCTATGCCCGGCTATTCTGACCCCGGTTTTGACACCCTGGCGTTGCACGCCGGTGCAGCGCCAGACGCTACCACTGGCGCACGCGCTGTGCCCATCCACCTCACCACCTCGTTTGTGTTCGAGTCCAGCGAGCACGCAGCCTCGCTTTTCAACCTGGAACGTGCGGGACATGTGTACAGCCGCATCAGCAACCCCACCAATGCAGTGCTTGAGCAACGCATCAGCGCGCTCGAAGGTGGCATTGGCGCTATATCCGTGGCCAGCGGTCAAGCGGCGCTGCACCTGAGCATTGCCACGCTTATGGGCGCGGGCTCGCACATTGTGGCAAGCACTGCGCTGTACGGCGGGTCGCAAAACCTGCTGCATTACACCCTGCGCCGCTTTGGCATCGACACCACGTTTGTGCAGCCTGGCGACACAGACGGTTGGCGTGCCGCTGTGCGGCCCAACACCAAACTGTTTTTTGGCGAAACAGTGGGCAACCCCGGGCTGGACGTATTGGACATTCCCACCGTGGCTCAAATCGCCCGCGATGCTGGTGTGCCCCTGCTGGTGGATTCCACGCTGACCACGCCTTGGCTGATGAAACCCCTCGAATTGGGGGCCGACTTGGTCTACCACTCGGCCACCAAGTTCCTCAGCGGCCACGGCACCGTGATTGGCGGACTGGTGGTCGACGGTGGTAGTTTTGACTGGGCCAAGGCCTTTGCCGCTACGGGCAAGTTTGCCGAGCTGGCCGCCCCCTACGACGGCTTTCACAACATGAATTTCAGCGAGGAAAGCACCGTGGGCGCTTTCTTGCTGCGGGCGCGCCGGGAAGGTCTGCGTGACTTTGGTGCCTGCTTGAGCCCGCACTCTGCGTGGCTGATCTTGCAAGGTGTTGAGACCCTCTCCCTGCGTATGGAGCGCCACATGCACAACACCACAAAGGTAGTGGAGTTTCTGGCCAACCAGCCCATGGTGAGCCGCGTGGGCCACCCGCTGCTGGAAAGCCACCCCAGCTATGCGCTGGCGCAAAAACTGCTGCCGCGCGGCGCGGGCTCGGTGTTCAGCTTTGACATCAAGGGCACGCGCAAGCAGGGCCAGGCGTTTGTTGAGGCACTCAAAGTGTTCAGCCATCTGGCCAATGTGGGCGACTGCCGCAGCCTGGTGATTCACCCAGCCAGCACCACCCACTTCCGCATGGACGACGAGGCGCTGGCCAAGGGTGGCATCACCCAAGGCACGATTCGCCTTTCGATTGGCTTGGAAGACAGCGCCGACCTGATAGACGACCTGAAACGTGCGTTAAAAACTGCAGAAAAGGCAGGTGCGTAATGGAACTCACCGTCAATGGTGCCAAGGCCTATTGCTACACCGGCGGCAAAACATTCGATGCTGCCAAACCTACGGTCGTATTCATCCACGGCGTACTGCACGACCACAGCGTCTGGATTTTGCAGACCCGCTACCTGGCGCACCACGGCTTCAACGTGCTGGCAGTCGACCTGCCGGGCCACAGCCGCAGTGCCGGTGAAGCGCCTTCCACCGTGGAAGAAGCCGCTGGCTTTGTTGGTGCTTTGCTCGACGCAGCGGGTGTGGCCAAAGCCGCACTGGTGGGCCACAGCTGGGGCTCGCTGATTGCACTGGAAGCGGCTGCGCGGCTGCAAAACCGCATCAGCCACCTGGTGCTGGTGGGCACAGCGTCGCCCATGCGGGTATCGCAGGTGCTGCTGGACAACGCCCAGAACGCGCCTGAGGTGGCGATGCAGATGGTCAATGTGTTCTCTCGCAGCACACTGGCCCCGGTACCTTCGGCGCTGGGCCCCGGCACCTGGGTGTTTGGCAGCAACAAAGCGCTCATGCGGCGGGTGCTGGCCAGCAACTCAGGCGTGAATGTGTTCTACCGCGGCTTCAAGGCCTGCGACAGCTACACCAATGGCGACACCGCCATCACGCAAATTACCTGCCCGGTGCTGTTTGTGCTGGGCGCGCAAGACCAGATGACGCAGGCCAAAGCCGCCCAGCCTCTGATTGCCGCCGCCAAAGACAGCGGAAAAGCTATCAGCGTGACCACGGTGCCAATAGGCCACCACCAGATGAGCGAGGCACCGGACGAAACGCTGTTTGCCATTCGCGATTTCTTAGCAAAATAACAGCAGACAACAACATGACAACAACCGACCCGCGCAACTTTGCCACCTTTGCAGAGTTCTATCCGTTTTACCTGAGCGAGCACAGCAACCGCACCTGTAGGCGCTTGCACTTCCTAGGCTCGTCCTTGGGATTGGTGTGTTTGGCAATGATGTTTACAACCGGCAAGCCACAGTATTTTTTATATGGCTTGCTGTGCGGCTATGCCTGCGCCTGGGTTGGCCACTTTGGCTTTGAGAAGAACAAGCCCGCCTCATTCAAGCGTCCACTCTACAGCTTTATGGGCGATTGGGTGATGTACAAAGACATCTGGATGGGCAAGGTGAAGCTATAAAACGCATACCTGCTTGTGCACTTTTGTGCAATGCCTGATGTCTCCTAACCCACTTGCGGACTAATTGACGTCAAAATTTGCTACTATTTTTATAGTGCACTACGCAATGTGGAAGAGGGCTGCAGCGCATTTTTCCATAAATTAAGGGTAGCTGCAGTCACCGGCAGCAGCATGGCCTGCATCAGCGGCTCTATGGCCGTGGTTGCGGGGTCTACCAGCAGAACAAAACGTGCGTCGTCATCTGGACCCTGCTCTTCTAGAAGTTGGGCTGACCAATCCAGCGTGGTCAATGCTTCTAGCACTGGCTCTAGACGCTGGATATCTACACGCAGTGCGGTGCACAGTTGGCTGGCAGTCAGGCCTTTGTGGGGCAAAGCGCGGGCACTGTCTAAATGCTGCAGCACTTCTAGCGCCAGCTGAAACTGCCAGCCCGGCCCGCTGCGCCTGCGGGGTAGCCCGGCCAGCAGGCTTGGCACATAAGCCGTAAGGGTGGCACCCAGCAACACGATGACCCAGGCTACATAAATCCACACCAACAAAATAGGCACCGTGGCAAAGGCGCCATACACCACCGAATAGGTGGGCACTTTGCTCAAATAAAGCGTCAATGCCTTTTTTGCAACCTCCATGCCCGTGGACACAAAAAACCCGCCCATCCAGGCATGCCCCCAGCGCACATGGGTGTTAGGTACGTAATGGAACATGGAGGCCATGCCAGCAGCTACCAAAATGAACTGCAGCGAATCAAGCAAAAAACTCACACCGCCAGGCATGGCACCCACCATACCTTTGGACACTGAAATGGCATACGAGGTCATGCTCAGACTGGCCCCCAGCACCACCGGGCCTATTGTTATGGCGGCCCAATAAATCAATACGCGTTGGCGAAAGGGGCGCAGCCTGCGTACGCGCCATATGCTGTTAAGGGTGCGATCAATCGTAAAAATGAGCGCCAACGAAGTAACAAGCAATACGGCCAAACCAGCAGCACCCAGCTTGCTGGCCTTGCCCGCAAACTGGCTCAAGGAGCCCAGCACCTGGCGGGCAATGTTGTCAGGCACCAAGCTCTCAATCAGCCACTTTTGCAGCACATCTTGAAACTTGGCAAACATGGGGAAGGCGGTAAATACCGCCAACGCCACCGTCATAAAGGGCACCAGTGCAATGGTGGTGGTGAATGTCAGGCTGCTGGCGGTCAGGCCAAGGCGGTCTTCACGAAAGCGCTCGCGTAGGGTGGCAAAGGCTTCCAGCCAAGGCAGGCGCGCTACATCGTGGAGCCAAATTTGAAATTTTTCGACAATTGGCATGCAACGGTCAAACGGCCGCGCCTGGCAGTTGAAAGGTCAAGCGATCACGCCCTGTGGTTTTGGCTTGGTACAAGGCTGCATCTGCAAGCGCCACGAGCTCTGACATGGCGGCTCCCGGCGCTGCAACACAAAAACTCGCACCCATGCTCACGGTCGCATATTCGCTGGCTTCATTTGCTTGGTGTGGAATTTTTAATTCGGCAATGTGTTCGCGAATCCTCTCCCCCACAATCAAAATGCCTGCTTGGTCGCAACCCGGCAATATCACGGCGAACTCTTCTCCGCCGTAGCGGGCAATGGCGTCTTGCGGGCGTGCCACTACGGTAGATAAGGCGGTGGCAATTTGTTTGAGACAGGCGTCACCCAGTTGGTGACCATAGGTGTCGTTGTAGCGCTTAAAAAAATCCACATCGATCATGATGAGGGCCAAATTCGTCTGGTCGCGACTAGACCGCTCCCACTCCATTTCTAGCTTTTCGTCAAACGCACGGCGGTTGTAAATGCCCGTTAAACCGTCAAGGTAGGCCAGGCCTTCCAGGGCGGTTTGCGCGCGCTTCTGGACAGTGATATCGCGCAGCGTTTCCACCACCGCAACCAACTTTCCCGCATGGTCAAAAATGGGACCAGCGTCGATTGCCAAATACAGTTGCTTGCCTTGATTGGGCATTAAGCACCAATTCTCGGCACGCACCCCATAGGCTTGGCCCGTGGGGTCGTCATGGACTTCGTACAGTGCATGTATTTCAGCCAGCCGATTTTGAACAATAAGGTCTGCAAGACATGCGCGAGGCTCTTCGTAAAACGCACGCCAGTGCTCGGTGGTGCCAATGACGTCTGAAGCTGCCACTCCCGTTAAGCGTTCGCAGGCTTTGTTCCAGATCAAGACACGGCCTTGGCTGTCCAATACGAAAGTCGGGACCACCAAAAACTGCATCAAATTAGCTGCAAAATTAAATTCTATTCCGCTCATTTTTATATACCCCTTTTGCTGGCAAATTAGCTCTACAGTCGCTTTGCTGCATTGAGCACAATTAACGCCCGATTCATAGAAAAATCGCCCGGTCAATTAAACACCAGTACCGCTACCCACAGCACCCATTCGGACTGGGGTTTACCCTTGCTCATGCGCATGACAAGCGCCAAGAGATAATGCACGGCTCTATGGCGCAGACATGACAACAACACCCTCACCCCTTGATTCCGTCAACATGACCCGCTGGCTTGCTGTAGGCAGTTTGCTGGGGCTCACGCTTCTGGGCCTGGCCTGGGAGTTGTTTTTAGCCCCCATTCGCCCGGGTGGCTCGCTGCTGGCGCTGAAAGTATTGCCGCTGTGTATTCCGCTGGCCGGGCTACTTAAAAACCGCATGTACACCTACCGCTGGGTCAGCCTGCTGGTGTGGCTGTATTTCACCGAAGGCGTGGTGCGCGCTTATGGAGACAAAGCACCCAGCAACTACCTGGCGATGCTAGAAGTGCTGCTGTGCCTGACACTGTTTGCAGCCTGCGCACTGCATGTGCGGCTACGCCTGCGCCATGCAAAGGAAGCCACCGCTTTGACTATGGAACCCGCCACACCATGACTGCCCATCAAGATTTGATAGCTACTTTGCGCACCATTGTCGGAGCGCCCAATGTATTGACCGAAGGCGACCTGAGCGCCTGGGAAATGGACTGGCGCAAGCGAGAGCGCGGTCACGCACTGGCCGTAGTGCGCCCCGGCTCTACAGAAGAGGTGGCCCAAGTAGTCAAGGCCTGCGCGGCTGCCAGCGTGAGCATGGTGCCCCAGGGCGGCAACACCGGTATGGTGGTGGGCTCCACGCCGGACGCCAGCGGCGAGCAAGTGGTGCTGAGCCTTACGCGCATGAACAAAATTCGCAAGCTGGACGGTGCCAACCTCACCATCACTGTGGATGCCGGCTGCATTTTGCAAAGCATTCAAGAAGCGTGCGAGGCCGAAGGCTATTTGTTCCCCCTGAGCCTGGCCGCCGAGGGCAGCTGCACCATTGGCGGAAACCTGGGCACCAACGCAGGCGGCACGCAGGTGGTGCGCTTTGGCAACACACGCGAGCTGTGCCTGGGCCTGGAGGTGGTCACCGCACAGGGCGACATCTGGAACGGACTGACCGGTTTGCGTAAAGACAACACCGGCTATGACCTGCGCCACCTGTTCATTGGCTCGGAGGGCACGCTGGGCGTGATCACCGGCGCCATCATGAAGCTCTACCCTATGCCCGCGGCGCAGCTCACTGCCATGGCTGCAGTGCCGTCTCTGGATGCGGCGGTTGAACTGCTGGGCTTGGCGCACAAGCACCTGAGCTCGGGCCTGACCGGCTTTGAAGTGATGGGGCAATTCGCACTGAGTCTTGTGGTGAAACACTTCCCGCAGCAGCGTGTGCCGCTGTGGAATGAATCGCCCTACTGCGTGGTGCTGGAGAACTCGGACAACGAGTCGGAATCCCATGCTCGCGAAGTATTCGAGCGCCTGCTGGAAGCCGCCATGGAAGCCGGCTGCGTGACAGATGCCGTGGTGGCCGAAAGCGTGGCGCAAGCCCGCGCACTGTGGCATATCCGCGAGAGCATTCCGTTGGCACAAGCCCAAGAGGGGCTAAACATCAAACATGACATTTCGATTGCGGTGTCCGCCATTCCCGAGTTTGTGCGGCTGACCGATGCACAACTTGAAGCGGCATTCCCCGGCGCACGGCTGGTGAACTACGGCCACCTGGGCGACGGCAATCTACACTACAACGTGCAAGCACCGGCCGGAGCAGACGCCGAAGCCTTTTTGCAAAACCAGGAAAAACCCATCAATGCGCTGGTGTACGACATGGTGGACCAGTTTGGCGGCTCCATCTCCGCAGAACACGGCATTGGCAGCCTCAAGCGCGAGAAGCTGGAACAACACAAGTCGCCTGTCGCCCTGGGCCTGATGCGCAGCATCAAACAGGCGCTGGACCCTAACAACCTGATGAACCCGGGCCGGGTGTTGAAACGCTAAACGGCGCATCTCTAAATGGCGCACTTACTCCTGCTGGGCATTGTGTATGTGTCCTTCATTAGCCTAGGGCTGCCCGACGGCGTGCTGGGCGTGGCTTGGCCTGCCATCCGTGCGGACATGGGGCAGCCACTGGCGGCGGTAGGCGTCGTCACCATCACCATCACGGTGTGTGCTGCAGCCTCGAGTTTTTTTGCGGGCTCAGTCGTCAAGCGCGTGGGCACGGGTGTGGTGGTGGCCGCCAGTTGTCTGATAACGGCGTTGGCCTTGGTGGGCTTTTCGATTGCGCCTTCGTTTGTCTGGCTGGTGCTCTTGGGTATCCCGTTAGGCCTAGGTGCTGGCGCCGTAGATGCCAGCCTGAACCACTTTGTAGCCGCGCACTATTCGTCGCGGCACATGAACTGGCTGCACGGCTTTTGGGGCATAGGCGCGACCACCGGGCCATTGATCATGGGTTGGGCGCTGGCCAGCCCCACAGGTTGGACCTTGGGCGCACGCACCATTGGCCTGATGCAGTTGGCGCTGGCGGTCATGCTGTGGCTCACACTCTCGCTGTGGTCACGTGAGAACGCTACACCGCCGAAAGACGATGCAACACATGGCGCAATATCAGCATTCAAATCGGCGAGCACACTCGCCCAATGGCTGGCACCGGCCACTTTCTTGTTTTATGTGGCCGCCGAGATGGGCACCGGCCTGTGGGCCGCCAGCATTTTGGTCACCGACCGCGGCGTGCCTCTGGCGCAAGCCGGGGTATGGGTGTCGGTGTACTTTGGCTCGATTACGGCCGGGCGTTTTGGGGTGGGTCTGATTGCCAACCGCCTGGGTAACCGCCGCCTGGTGCACCTGGGCGTATCAGTTGCTGCCTGCGGTGCGGCGCTGTTTGCGGCTTACGGTCTGGTGGGCGCCGTGGCATCGGCAGGCCTGGTGCTGATGGGTCTGGGCTGTGCCCCGGTGTTTCCGTCATTGATGCACGAAACCGCGCGCCGCTTTCCTGACGATATAGCCCGCGCAGTGATTGGTCGCCAGATGATGTTTTCGTACGCGGGTGGCTCTGTCATTCCGGCCGCGTTTGGCCTGCTGGCTACCTGGGCCGGGCTGAGCGCCGTGATGCCAGTAGTCGTGATTTTGCTGTTGATGTTGCTGGCTCTCACCGTGTGGCTCGACCGCTTGACCTAAGCCCGAAATGCGGCTGACACAGCTCCAGAATTGAACTTTAAAATCCCCCTATGACCAGTCCTACTACCCTCACCCGCCCCGCGTGCAGCCAGTACGAAGACTTTATGCGCCATGTGCACACCACTGGCGTGTTCAAGCCCGACCGCACCGGCACCGGCACGACCAGCGTGTTTGGCTATCAAATGCGGTTTGACTTGAACAAAGGCTTTCCGCTGGTCACCACCAAGAAGGTGCACCTGCGCAGCATCATTCAAGAGCTGCTGTGGTTTTTGACCGGCTCCAATAACAACAACTGGCTCAAAGAACGCGGTGTGAGCATTTGGGACGAATGGGCCAACCCCGAGACCGGCGACCTGGGGCCGGTGTATGGCGTGCAGTGGCGCAGTTGGCCCACACCCAACGGCGGCCATATTGACCAGATTGCCGATGTGATCAAAACCCTGAAGGCCAACCCCGACAGTCGCCGCATTATTGTGAGCGCCTGGAACGTGGCAGAGCTGAACAAGATGGCGCTCATGCCCTGCCATGCCTTCTTCCAGTTTTATGTAGCTCCGGCTGAAACACCGGGCGGCAAAGGCAGCCTGAGCTGCCAGCTGTACCAGCGCAGCGCCGACATCTTTTTGGGCGTGCCGTTCAACATTGCCAGCTACGCCCTGCTCACCCACATGGTGGCGCAGCAGTGCGATCTGGACGTGGGCGACTTCATCTGGACCGGCGGCGACTGCCACATCTACAGCAACCACCACGAGCAGGTGGCGCTACAACTTAGCCGCGCGCCTTTGGCCTACCCCACGCTGCATATCAAGCGCAAGCCTGACAGCATTTTCGACTACCAGTTTGAAGACTTTGAGGTGCTGGGCTACGAGTGCCACCCGGCCATCAAAGCGCCGGTGGCGGTATGAGCATGGCAGAGGCAGTGGCAGCAGGCCCACGCCTGCACCTGATTTACGCCCGCGCTGCCAACGGCGTTATAGGCATCCATGGCACGCTGCCCTGGCATTTGCCCGAAGACCTGACGCACTTCAAGCGCACCACGTTGGGCTGCCCAGTGATCATGGGGCGCAAAACCTGGGACTCGCTACCGCCCAAGTTTCGACCCCTGCCGGGGCGTACCAACATCGTTGTTACGCGCCAGGAAAATTGGAGTGAAAGCGGCGCTCGCAGCGCATGCACCTTGCGTGAGGCGCTACAACTTTGTGAGCAATCTCCAAATGTGTGGGTGATTGGCGGCGCGCAGCTTTATGCGCTGGCAGAGCCCCTGGCCACCACCGCAGTGGTGACCGAAATTGAACAAGACTTTGCAGGCGACGCCTTTGCCCCCCGCCTGGGTGCTGCGTGGGCAGAAACAGCTCGCGAACACCACGTAGCAGCCAACGGCTTGCCATTTAACTTTGTAACTTACGCACGCATCTCAGGAGACTAAAAAAATGTCAGGACACGGATTTCACGTACACGGCCCCCACGACCACGAACTCGAACACGCCCAGCAAGGTGGCCACGCAGGGGATCACGGTGGCGGCGGCATGATCAACCAGATTGCGATGTTCACCGCCATCATCGCCACCGTAGGTGCCATTTTTGGCTACATGGGCGGGGCGACGCAGGCCAATGCGGGCCTCTACAAGAACAACGCGGCCATCAAGAAAACCGAAGCTTCTAATCAATGGAATTACTTCCAGTCGAAGAGCACCAAGCAGTCTTTGGCTGAAATGTCGCGCGACCTGGCACCCAACCCGGACGACAAGACAAAATACCAGGCCAAGGTAGACCGCTACGAAAAAGAAAAAGGCGAGATCAAGGTGGTAGCCGACAAGTTGGAGTCGGAGGCCACCGAGTGGGACCACCAGAGCGACGAACAAATGCACCAGCACCACCGCTGGGCCCAGTCCACCACGGTGCTTCAGGTGTGTATTGCGCTTGCCGCCATTGCCCTACTGACCAAAAAGAAGTGGCTGGAATACGCCATGTTTGCAGCAGGTGGTGTTGGCCTGCTAGTCGGCATACTCGCAGCGCTACATATTTGATAGCTGGCTACGCATATTCGGCGTTCTCTGCAGCCCTATTTGATATAAAAATGGTATGAAACTAGCAACTTGGAACGTGAACTCTCTGGGCGTGCGCTTGCCCCAGGTAATGGACTGGCTGGCGGCTAACCCCGTGGACGTGCTAGCACTGCAAGAACTCAAGCTCACCGACGACAAGTTTCCGGTGGATGCATTCACTACCCTGGGCTACCACGCGCAGTGGTTTGGTCAAAAAACCTACAACGGCGTGGCGCTGCTAACCCGAACACCCGCCACGGATGTGATCAAAAACATCCCAGGTTTTGACGACGACATGTCGCGCGTAATTACCGGCACCGTCGATAACGTGCGCGTCATCGGTGCCTACTTCCCGAACGGTCAGGAGCCTGGCAGCGATAAGTTTGAGTACAAGATGGAATGGCTCACTGCGCTGCGCCGCTGGGTGAAAGACGAGCTGGCCGCCCACCCCAACTTGGTGCTGATGGGCGACTACAACATCACTTTTGACGATGCCGACGTGTGGGACCCCGTGGGCCTGGAGGGCACCATTCACTGCACTGAGGAAGAACGCTACCACCTGCGTTCACTGATTTCGCTGGGCTTGACCGACAGCCACCGCCTTTTTGAACACCCGCCCAAAGCCTTCAGTTGGTGGGATTACCGCGAGTCCGGTTTCAGGCGTAACCGGGGTTTGCGCATTGACCACATTCTGGTGAGTCATGCCCTCAAGCCGTTGGTGCAGTCCTGCGAGATCGACAAAATACCGCGTAAAAACGAGCGCCCCAGCGACCATGCGCCGGTGGTGGTGGTGATTGGGTAACTTAACTTTCGCGAAATAGCTCTGCGGGCTCCACGCTCAGCGACTCGGCCAAGGCGACCAGTATCACCAAAGTGGGGTTGGCTGAGCCGCTTTCGATGCGGCTCAAATAGGTACGAAATATCCCACAACGCTCTGACAAAACGTCTTGCGTCATTTCAGCATTGCTACGCAACTGCCTAATTCGTGCCCCAACTGAGAGCTTGTAATTTTTTTGATTTATCGTCACTGCGAGAGTGTGTTTGCTATCACGCAAATCACCAACACATTCATTCGCACATGTGGTTTCAGGTAGGGTGTTTTGCATAGACTTTCTGACCGAACAGAAAGTCATGATCTCCCAAACACGCGTATGGATCTGTACGCGCAGCCGCTTAGCGAAAAAATTGTGAGCTGGACTACTCTAGCCCGAGCTCTTGAATCTTGCGGGTAATGGTATTACGGCCAATACCCAGCTTGTGGGCAGCTTCAATCCTGCGGCCTTTGGTGTTGGCAAGGGCAGCCAAAATCAGGCGAGATTCGAAGCGACGTGTAAGTTCGTCCCACACATCGAGTCTGCCGCTGTCAAGCAAAGCCACGGCCTCTGTTTCCAGGCCCGCCTCCCATCCGTCCAAACCCGGCGCTGGCAGTGGGGCTGAAACGCTTATATCAGCCACTACCACTGCAACAGTGGTATCAGCAGGAGTAGCCGTAGAGTTGGCGACGGAGGTAACTGCCACGGCGGCAGATGTAACAACTTTGCTAGTGCCACCGCCCACACTCACCTCGGGTGGCAAATCTTTAGGCTCGATCACTTGGGCGGGTGCCATGACGGTGAGCCAATGGCAAATATTTTCCAGCTGACGCACATTGCCCGGAAAGCCAAAACCTTCCAGCCAAGTCAGTGCAGTGTCTGAGATGCGCTTGGGCTCCACACCCAACTGTTTGGCGCTTTGCTGCAAAAAGTGGCGCGTCAGCATGGAAACATCTTCTTTGCGTTCGCGCAGCGCAGGCAGGCGCAGGCGGATGACGTTCAAACGGTGGAATAAATCCTCGCGGAACACACCGTCCTTGACACGCTGCTCCAAATCTTGGTGGGTAGCGGCAATCACGCGTACATTGGATTTAACGGCGCTGTGGCCGCCCACGCGGTAAAAGTGGCCGTCGCTCAAAACACGTAGCAACCGCGTTTGCAGCTCGAAAGGCATGTCGCCAATTTCGTCCAAAAACAGGGTGCCGCCATCGGCCTGCTCAAATCGGCCCCTGCGCATAGTTTGTGCGCCAGTGAACGCGCCGCGCTCGTGGCCAAACAGTTCACTCTCCAGCAAATCTTTCGGTATTGCTGCAGTATTGATAGCAACAAACGGCCCATTGGCGCGGGGTGAGTGCTTGTGCAGCGCTCTTGCCACCAGTTCTTTGCCAGATCCAGACTCCCCGGTAATCATGACGGTGACGTTACTTTGGCTTAGGCGCCCGATAGCCCTAAAAACATCTTGCATTGCAGGTGCCTGGCCCAGCATCTCGGGCGTCTCGGCCATGCGCTCCTCAGCCACCTCTTCCCGCAGGCTTTCTTCCACAGCACGGCGAATCAGCTCCACCGCTTTGGGTAAATCAAATGGCTTAGGCAAGTATTCAAATGCCCCCCCCTGAAAGGCACTTACCGCGCTATCCAAGTCAGAAAACGCCGTCATGATGATGACGGGCAAGCCGGGGTGCTTGGCCTTGACTTTTTCCAGCAAATCCAAGCCAGAGCCACCGGGCATGCGAATGTCACTTACTAGAATTTGCGGACCATCTTCGTCAGATGCGGTGCTGAGAGCCGCAAGTACATCGCGCGGGTTGGAGAAACTGCGCGTCGGCAAATGCTCACGCAAAAGCGCTTTCTCCAGTACGAAGCGGATGGACTGGTCATCATCTACGATCCAAATCGGCTTCATGTTCTGGCTATCCCTTGTGGTCTGCAATTACGGTAACGGAATCAGAATTTTGAAGTCCGTACGGCCGGGCACGCTATCGACCTCGATCAGTCCGTGGTGTTGCTGAACAAAGGTTTGCGCCAATGTCAGCCCCAACCCCGAGCCCCCTTCCCTTCCCGACACCAGCGGGTAAAAAATGCGGTCCCTGATCGAATCTGGCACGCCAGGTCCGTTGTCAATGACATGCAATTCCAATGCCAACCGATAGCGCTGCTTACCGAATGTGATTTGCCGTGTTACGCGGGTGCGAAATGTCAGGCTGGCATCTCCTACTGCAATGCGTTCGACAAGGGCTTGGCACGCGTTGTGGGCGATGTTGAGTACGGTTTGAATCAGCTGCTCACGGTCTCCGCGAAACTCAGGTATTGAGATGTCGTAGTCGCGCACCACTGTGAGTCCTTTAGGGAACTCGGCGTTGATGAGTGAACGCACCCGCTCACACACTTCATGAATATTGACGTCCCCCACCAAATGGGGCCTGCGGTGGGGTGCCAGCAACCGATCTACCAAACTTTGCAACCGGTCCGCTTCATGGATGATGACCTGGGTGTACTCGGTGAGCTCGGGTGACTCCATTTCCATTTCAAGCAACTGGGCTGCGCCACGAATTCCACCCAATGGGTTTTTTATTTCATGGGCTAAGTTGCGAATAAGCTCTTTGTTAGTTTGGGCCTGCTCTGCCAGCCGCTCTTCACGGTCTTGGCGGGTTTGCTGCTCTAAAGGCACCATTTCAAGAATGATTTCTTCGCCTGGCTCAGTCCGCGTCACGATCACATGCACGGGCATGGGCTCTTGCCCTGCTCGCTTAAGAAATGCGTCATAGCGCAAGGCGGCAAATGAAATATCAGTTGCGCCAAGCAATGCGCTTTGCAATTGCATTGGCTCAGTGAACACGTCAAAAAAGGCCGAACCAACAATTGTGCGTCGTGATATGCCCAAGGCATCTTCCAGGGCTGAGTTTGAAAACAAAACATCGCCCGCACGATTTACCACTGCCACCAAGGTAGCCAAGTGGTCAAAAGGCTGGTACCGCACAGCCACAGTGTCAAAAACCAACACGGCAGTTAGCGCACTGTCGCGCTGCTAGAAGTCTGGGGTACACGCCCCAACTCACGGCGAATACCGGCTATATCGCTCTCGCCACGGCTGATATTGGCTTTAAGCTCAGCAACTCGGTCCAGGTATTTTTGGTGGTTGCGGGCCTCCGGGCCCAACTTTTCAGGCTCACCGTTGTTGAATTCTTTGACCAACTCGGCCTG
>JBEGPS010000059.1:0-2515 GCA_041181325.1 Pseudomonadota bacterium | reverse complement strand
CCTTCGTCCACCAGCGGGTCGCATTCGGCCAGGCCCATCCAGACCGGCGCAACGCCCTCCAGGTCCGCCACATCGCCTGATTCGGTCAGCCCATCCAGCGGCGCAAAGCGCCAGTCGTCGCGGTCGGCCTCAGACCGGATGTACTGGGTGAAGAAATAGGTGATGTGCGGCTCTTCCAGCACAAATCCACTGGCAAACGTGTGGTGCGACGGTGTGTTTTGGTGGCCCGCCACACCCGGATAAAACAGCAATTGCAACGCCAACGGCAAGCCCGCATCGCGCGCGGCAATAGCGCAGGCTGCGCTCAAGGTGCCGCCTGCACTGTCGCCACCCACCGCAATTTTTTTGGCTTGCAGTCTGTGTGTACTGCCGTGCTGGGCCACCCACTGCACCACGTCCCACGCATCGTCATAGGCGGTGGGGAACTTGTGTTCAGGGGCCAGCCGGTAGTCCACCGACAGCACCGCGCAGCCCGACAACTGGGCCAGCCGCCGGCACAAACTATCGTGCGTAGCCACGCTGCCAATGGTGAAGCCACCGCCGTGGAAGTACACCAGCACCGGCAGTGGCTCCGTTGAGGGGGCCACCAGCCGCACCGGAATGGCAAACCCGTCCCGCGCGGGTACCGAAAAGTTTTCCATGCGCGCAAGTGGTGTGCTGGGCAGCTCCAGCACACCGGCACCGGCGGTGTAGGCGGCGCGCGCTTGCTGGGGTGTGAGTGCGTGTAGCGGCAGGTGGCCAGCGCGGGCCATGCGGTCCAGCACATGGTGCATGGCGGGGGTGAGCAGGGCTTTGGGGTTACGGTGGTGACTCATTCAGATGTGGCTTGTTGGTACAGTGCAATTTTGACCATCCTACTAGGCTAGCACCATGGCATTGATCTACTACGTGACACAAATCCAGTTTGAGTTTGGTGCCATCGCGCTGCTTAAGGGCGAATGCCAGCGGGTGGGCATTACCCGCCCCTTGATCGTGACCGACCAGGGCGTAAAGGCGGCGGGCATTGTGCAAAAAGCGCTAAACGCCCTGCCCGGCTTGACGGTGGCTGTGTTTGACCAAACCCCCTCCAATCCCACCGAGGCCGCCGTGCGCGCCGCCGCCGCCGCCTACACCGCCAACCGGTGCGACGGTCTGATCGCGGTGGGTGGTGGGTCGGCCATCGACTGTGCCAAGGGCGTGGCCATCGCTGCCACGCACACCGGGCCGCTCACCCACTACGCCACCATTGAGGGCGGCTCGCCTCGCATCACCGACAAGGTGGCCCCCATCATCGCCGTGCCCACCACCAGCGGCACGGGCAGCGAGGTGGCGCGCGGAGCCATCATCATCGTGGACGACCACCGCAAGCTGGGCTTTCACAGCTGGCACCTGGTGCCCAAAGCCGCCATTTGCGACCCCGAACTCACGCTGGGCCTGCCACCCATGCTGACAGCCGCCACCGGCATGGACGCCATTGCACACTGCATGGAAACCTTCATGGCCCCGGCTTTCAACCCGCCTGCTGACGGCATTGGCCTGGACGGCCTGGCGCGCGGCTGGGCCCACATTGCGCAGGCCACGCAAGACGGCACCAACCGCGAAGCCCGCTTGAACATGATGAGCGCCAGCATGCAGGGCGCCATGGCGTTTCAAAAAGGGCTGGGCTGCGTGCATTCGCTCAGCCACAGTCTGGGCGGCGTGGACCCGCGCCTGCACCACGGCACATTGAACGCTATGTTTTTGCCCGCGGTGATTGCCTTCAACGCCCAAGCCGAATCCATCCAAAAAGAAAATCGCCTACAACGCATGGCCCAAGCCATGGGTCTACCCTCTGACACCAACCTGGGTGACGCCATCAAAGACATGAACGCCCGCTTGGGCCTGCCTACAGGCCTGGCTGCTATGGGCGTGACTGCGTCCATGTTTGATGCGGTGATTGCGGGTGCCATGGCCGACCACTGCCACAAGACCAACCCGCGTATTGCTAAACCAGAAGACTACCGGGCTATGTTGGAACAGTCGATGTGATTTGATGGCTCGGACCGGCGGTTGGGAGCGGAAGCTTAGAGTGGAAGTATCTCGCCGGTGTCAGGCCGCTCCAGCCACTGCGCAAACTCATCCGCCAACTGCTGGCTGGCCGAGGTGGCGGTGGTCCACGCTTTCACCCTCCCCGCCAAATCTTGCCCGTAATGGGTGAAATCGGTGCGGTCAGGAATTTTGCCGTTGGGCAGGGTTTTGACCCACTCGGGGTTGGGGGCCAACAGCAACATGGTGTCCAAATAGGGCGTGGAGCCGTGCCGCCATTTCAGGCTTTTGTCGAGCCAACCCGGGACCACCTGCTTTTGGAAGTGGGGATACAAAACGATGTTTGCTTTTCCCTTGGCACCCGTTTCATGATTTAGGCCTTTTAGGCCTGTAGCCACCGTCTGCTCTGCGTAAGAAGCTATGTTTTTTGTAGCATTTTGCGCAGCGGGGTAGTTCAGGTGCAGGTGGTAGTCGGTGATACCGCCATCCCAATACGCCCCGGGAGGAGCGC
>JBEGPS010000058.1:0-6454 GCA_041181325.1 Pseudomonadota bacterium | reverse complement strand
CCATCACCACAATGTGACGCATCAGCGAGCCGGTGGCAAATTTGGCGACCGGCTTGGTGGGCGTGATGGCGTTGGGGGATGTAGGTTCGGTCGTGGGAGCGCAACCATACCTGAGATGCAGGTGACGGCATCGCCGCCCACCCATACTTGACTGTTGCGGTCTTGCTCCAGGTAGACGCGCCCGTCGCAGCCCAGGCAGGTGCCTTGGGCGGCGATGTAGCTGGTGGGGGCCAGCCCTTCGGCGATGAGCCACTGCGCCATGCTGGCGTTGAAGCTGCCGGTGACGGTGTCTTCGTGGACGGATTGATCCGCCAGATAGAAAAAACGAATCTCTGCCGACGGTTCCGGGTCTGCTTGCACCGCTGTGGCATGCATTACCGCACCAAATGCACGGGCTTCGCGGTTGGATCGTGCTATTAAATTGCTAGCTGGTTGCGCACATTCCACGTGGGCTAGGCCCACACCAGTCACTCCAATTGCGGGCATGAGTGATTGCAGTGCGCTCAGGTTGGGCACAAGTTCCAGCACGCACTCCAAGCTGTCCACCAGCAGGCCAAAATGCTGCGGGCCATTGTTCAGATGCTGCGCTGCCAGCACCTGTTGCGGTTGCAAACCCAAGGCTTGTATTACCAGCGCCAAAACCTCGGGCGTAGGCGCATGGCGCTGCAAGGGCGGCGCGGCAAACGCCAGCCGCTGGCCAATCGCTGCCGTCGTCGCAGTGGAGGCGGAGGTGGCTGTGCGGCGAATCTTGATCAGCCCCACTGGGCATTGCTGCACCACCAGGTCGGCCTGCTTGGGCGTGCCGCCAGCTTCCAGCCAGGCGTGGCAGCTGCCAATGGTGGGGTGGCCGGCAAACGGCATCTCATACGCGGGTGTGAAGATGCGCACCTGGTAGTCCGCGCCTTGCGCTTCGGCTTCGGGTGTGGGCGGCAGCAAAAAGGTGGTTTCCGCCAAATTCGTCCAGCGGGCAAAGCGCAGCATGTCGGCATCAGACAGGCCACTGCCGTCCATCACCACGGCCAGTGCGTTGCCAAAGTAGGGCTTGGCCGTGAAGACATCGACTTGTTTGAAAGCGCTGTGGTGCATATGGGTGCCCTGGGCCTAGGTGCGCTGCTCTGCAATAGCGGCAGCCAGCGCGGCCACACCGCTGTGGATTTCTTCCACACTGGGGGTGACAAAGCTCAGACGCATAGAGCGGGTGTCGGGCTCGCTTGCATAAAACGGCGCGCCGGGCACAAAGGCCACGCCCTTGTCCACCGCGTGGGGCAGCAGGTCGACCGCGTTCATGCCCTTGGGCAAGCGCGCCCACAAGAACATGCCGCCAGCCGGGGTGTTCCAGGTGAGCGAGTTGTCGGGCTGCGTGGCAGCGTTGGGAAAATGCTGCGCCAGTGCCTGCAGCATGGCGTCGCGTTGCGACTTGTACAGCGCGCGTATGGTGGGCACATGGCGGTCCAGAAAGCCGTCTTGCATCACCTCAAAAATCAGTCGCTGGTTGAAGCTGGGGCTGTGCAAATCGGCGGCCTGCTTGGCCTGCAGCAGCTTGGGGTACACCGCTTTGGGGGCTACGATAAAGCCCATGCGCAAGCCTGGTGCCAGCACCTTGGAGAACGATCCCAGGTAGATGCCGCCCTCGGGGTTGCGGGCGGTCAGTGGTGCGGGCGGGGCTTGGTCAAACCATAGGTCGCCATAAGGGTTGTCTTCTATGATGGGCATGCCGGTGCGCTGCGCCTTAAGACTCAGTGCGGCGCGGCGCTCCTCGGTCATGCTGCGGCCGGTGGGGTTTTGGAAGTTGGGTAGCACGTACAAAAACCGTGCGTCGGCAGACTTTGCGGCGAGGTCCGCAATGTCCACGCCGTGCTCGTCGTTGCCCACGCTCACCACGTTGGGTTCCATGGGCGCAAACGCCATTACTGCACCCAGGTAGGTGGGCGACTCCACCAATACCTTGCTGCCTTTGTCGATCAAAATTTTGGCGACCAAATCCAGGCCCTGTTGCGAGCCTGTGGTGATCAAAATCTGCGCTGGGTCAACCGCCCAGGGCACGCCCGCCGCAGCGCTTTGCGCACCCAGTTGCTGGGCCACCAGTTCGCGCAGCGGGCCATAGCCTTCGCTGGCGGCGTATTGCAGCGCGCCGGCAGGATCGTCTTTCAACACCTTGGCGCAGGCTGCTTCAAATTCGGCCACCGGAAACGTTTTGCTGGACGGCAGGCCACCGGCAAAGCTGATGATGCCGGGTTTTTCGGTGACCTTGAGAATTTCGCGGATCACCGAGGGGTTCATTTTTGCGGCGCGTGCGGCCAGGGTCCAGTGGGTCGGTGCAGTCATAAAAATCTCATCCGTTGGCAAGCATGGGAAACAGCGAGGCTACCAGTGCCAGCGCCATGGTGATATTAAAAATACGCAGGTGCGCGGGGTTTTGCAAATAGGCGCGCATGGCGTTGCCAAAACTGGCCCACGCACCCACGCATGGCACGTTAATCAGCGCAAACCAGGCCGACAACGCCAACACGTGCCATACCTGTGCATTTTCGGGCAAGTAGGTGGTCATGGCGGTCATGGCCATGATCCAGGCTTTGGGGTTGACCCACTGAAACGCTGCGGCGGCCCAAAACCCCATGGGGCGTGCTGCGCCATCGGTCTCGGCTGAGGGCGGCGCAGACCTTGCCAGTTGGTAGGCCAGCCACAGCAGATAGGCAGCGCCTGCATAGCGCAGGGTGTCCAGAATGACTGGGTAGTTGTGCAGCACGGCGTGCAGCCCCAGCCCAACCACAGCAAGCATGAAGCCAAACCCCAGGCTGATGCCCGCCAGATGCGGCAATGACCGTCGCAAGCCAAAGCGCACCCCGGACGCCAACATCATGGTGTTGTTGGGCCCTGGCGTAATGGAGCTGACCACGGCGAATAGGGTGAGCGCCAGAAACAGGCCGCTATTAAGACCGCTATTCATGGCGCGGGCTTGTCGTGAGGGCCCTCGTAGGCCCGTTCCACCAGGGCCACGCGCACTGCATAGTGTTCGTACCACTTGGCTTTGCCGGTCTCTTGCGCCACGCGGTGCTCGGCGTGGGCGCGCCAGTGGGCTATGGCCTCTAGGCTGCTCCAGTAGGCTACGGTGATGCCAAAGCCATCGGCCCCCCGCGTGCTCTCTTCGCCCAGAAAGCCGGGTTGGTGCTGCGCTAGCTCGACCATGCGCGTGGCCATTTGGCCGTAGCCTTCGTCGCTCGGGGTGCGCAGGCTGGAAAAAATCACAGCGTAGTAGGGCGGCAGGGGCAAAGAAGCAAAAGAAGGGTGGCTCATGGTGATGGGCGTGGTGATGAAAACGGCGCGGTGCCGGAAAGGTTGGCGGCGGTGGGCATGGCAAAGCGTTTGCCGCAGTACACCGTAGCGACCACAGCCAAGGCAAATCCCACAGTCACAATTTCCAACGATTCTCCCAGCAAAGGCACGGCAGCCAAAATGCTCAGGAACGGCTGCACCAGCTGAATTTGGCTTACTTTCAGGGCACCGCCCAATGCCAGCCCGCGGTACCAAGCAAAAAAGCCGGCCCACATTGAAAAAACGCCCACATACAGCAGCCCCAGCCATGCCGAGGTGCTGACTGGCTGCGCAGGCCAGGTCAGCAACGCACCGGGCAGGGTGAAGGGCAAGGCCATCACACACACCCAGCAAATCACCCGCTCTGCCCCCAGCGAGGGCGTGACCTTGGCCCCATACACATAGCCCACAGCGCCAGACAGCACGGCCCCCAGCAGCAGCAGGTCGGCCCATTCCAGTCCAAAACCTTGGCCTTGTTGGTGGGCGCGAAATAGCGCAAACCCCATGACCAATGCTGCACCGCACATGGCGCTGATCCAAAATCCAAGGCGGGCTCTTTGGTGCAACGCCCAGGCAGCCAGTGCCGCGGTGGTCAGGGGCAGTAACGCAGTAAACACGGCGGCATGGCCCGATGTGACTTGCCGCAAGGCAAAGCCCAAACACAGTGGAAAGCCCAGCGTGCTGCCCAGCACCGCCAGCGCCAGAGCCTTGCGCTCTTGCGCAGAAGGCCAGCGCGAGCGGGTGAGTACCAAAAACGCGATCGACAATGCTCCCGCCAGTGCTGCGCGGGCAAAGGTCACAAACCACGGTGAGAGCTGGGGTGCCGCCGCCGTTCCCGTGGCAAGGCGCGTCATGGGCAGGGTGACGGCAAAAATAGCCACGCCTAGCAAACCCAGCCAAAGCCCTAAGGTTTCATGGGATGGCGGGGCCACCGTGATGGGAGTTTTTTGAGTGAGCATGGGCTTGACTTTATTCTTAACTTCAGCACACTTCCAATACAGTTTATAAAAACAATATTTAAACTGTATTGTTGTTTTACCTGACACACCTTAATCCACCATGCTGATGAAAACCGCCTCGCACACTCTGACCGGGCAATTGGCCGAGCGCTTTGCACTGCGAATTCGCGACCGCCTGCTGGCCCCGGGAGCGCGCCTGCCGTCGGTGCGCCTGTGTGCGCAACAGCAGGGCGTGAGCCCCTCTACCGTGGTGGGGGCGTATGACCAGTTGCTGGCGCAGGGGCTGGTGGAGGCGCGTAAAAATCGTGGGTTTTATGTGCGAGAAAGCGCGCCGGCCCATGCTGGATATACGCAGACAGCTACTAAAAACATAGTAATTGAGAGGCAGGATAATCCGCTGGGCCAGCCTCATAAAGCGCCGGTGAGTGCTACTGCGCTGATTCGCGGCATGTTCCACGGCATTAGCGACAAGCCGCAGCCGGGCATGGGTGTGCTGCCCCCTGAGTGGTTGCAAACTACTTTCTTGGCCACCTCTGTGCGGCGCAACTGCAGTGTCGAGGCCCTTAATGCGTTCTCGTTGCAGTATGGCGAGCCTGCGGGGGACATTGGCCTGCGCCGGGCGCTGAGTAATAAGCTCTCAAGCCTGTCGGTACAGGCTGCGCCCGAGCAAATCATCACCACCGTGGGTGCCACCAACGCGCTGGACGTGGTAAGCCGCACCCTGCTGCGCGCGGGTGACTACGTGATGGTGGAAGAGCCTGGCTGGGCCATCGAGTTTGCGCGGCTCGATTCATTGGGCATGCGCATCTTGCCGGTGCCCCGACGTGCGGACGGGCCTGATTTGGAGGTGATGGCGCGGTACTGCGAAGCGCATCAGCCCAAGCTGTTTGTGAGTGTGAGCGTGTTCCACAATCCCACCGGGTTTTGCCTGCAGCCCGGCAGCGCGCACCGCATCTTGCAGCTGGCTAATCAGCATGACTTTCATATTGTTGAAGACGACACCTACAGCCACTTTGCCCCCGACCATGCCACCCGGTTGTGTGCGCTAGATGGCTTGCAGCGCACCATCTACGTGGGGGGCTTTGCCAAGATACTGGCTCCCAACTGGCGTGTAGGCTACTTGGCCGCACCCCAAGCGCTGGCTGAGCGCTTGTTAGATACCAAGCTGCTGTCTACTTTGACCACCTCCGCGCTACTAGAAAAAGCACTGGCCTGGTGCATAGACCAAGGCCAACTGCGTCGCCACGCCGAGCGCATCCGTAACCGTCTGGACGCGGCACGAGCCCGCAGCGTGAAGCTGGCGTTGGGGGCTGGGTGCAGTTTTGCATCCGAGCCCGTGGGGCTGTTTGGCTGGGTAGAAACCGGTGTTGATACCGATGCTTTGAGCCAGCGCATGCTCGACGAGGGCTACCTGCTGGCACCGGGAGCGCTGTTCCATGCAGACCGTGCGCCCAGCAGCCTGATGCGCATCAACTTTGCCACGACACAAGAGGCTAATTTCTGGAGTACCTTTGTGCGACTGCGCGACGAGCAGCGTGACCACTGACGGTAATGCTGACGTTTAACTGAAGCGCACCTTCCCTTCGTGGCAGCGGCTTAACGAAGTGGGCGCTTTCATGCCCGTATGGGATAACGTGAACTATTGCTGCAAAAAGCGAATCCACAGGCGCTGCCTGCAAAGAAAACGGGCGCGCCTGGGCGTTCCTTTGTGGCAATACGGAGCGATGAATTCGTCGAGTGCCGCGCGCACCGCAACTTGCTTCCTGTGCTGAAGGAGCACTTGCTTGCACCTCCCCTTTGTGCACAGGGCGACTGGTTTCACGAACTCTATTTTTCTCTGGCCGGGTTTATTGATCTCACAGGTCATGGAGGTCTGCGGAGTGCCTTCACGCGCCCAAATAATTTTTGACAACGGTATAAAAGCTGTGTCATAATACAAGGCTTCGCTGATCACAGCCAAGCAAGCAAAACAAAGTAAAAATTGTTTTGAGATCATTAAAAATTTACAGCCGATAAGCGTGGGCGTTTGAAGGCAATTGCCAAGTTCTTTAGAACTAAGTCTTAAATGACTTACAAACGCTCATGAAGTAAAAAAGATGTGAAATTCGTCAAAGAAAATCACGTCGATTCCAATTTATGAGTTGCACAGAGATGTGCGAAAAATCAAGATCGAACTATAGAGT
>JBEGPS010000057.1:0-2813 GCA_041181325.1 Pseudomonadota bacterium | reverse complement strand
AAGCAATAGACCGTATGGTGACTGAAGACCCGATGATGGCGGCAAAGCTGCTGCTGTCAGTGTCGGCACACATTGCAGAACGTTTGCGCAATACGTCACGCCAACTCAAGCTCTACGCGCGCTTGACCGCTGCCATGCAGGACGAAATTGAGGACCTTAACCGTTTGACAGCGAGGGCAAACCCCCGCTTGCCGATTTAGGCAGCTTCTTTGTAAAAAAAATTGCGCTGCAGCGATCGTGCTGCTAGTGGATTTACTGCTTGCGCAATGGCACCAATGTGGTCTGGCGTAGTACCGCAACAACCACCCACAATATTGACCAGCCCTTGCTCGGCAAACTCCCTTACCAATCGGCTGGTGACGTCAGGCGTTTCGTCAAAACCAGTGTCGCTCATGGGGTTGGGCAAACCGGCATTCGGGTAGCAGCTGATAAACGTGTCCGGCGCAACTTTATTGAGCTCTTGTATATAGGGGCGCATCAGCGCCGCACCCAAGGCACAGTTCAGGCCAATGGCCAGTGGCTGCGCATGGCGCACGCTGTGCCAGAACGCAGTAACTGTTTGTCCGCTCAAAATGCGGCCTGACGCATCGGTGACCGTGCCACTGATGATGATGGGCAGGCGTTCGCCGCTGGCTTCGAAGTACTCGTCAATGGCAAACAGGGCCGCTTTGGCATTGAGTGTGTCGAAAATGGTTTCCACCAACAACACGTCGCTACCGCCCTCTACCAGTGCCTTGGTCTGGTCGTAATAGGCGGCGCGCAGTTCTTCAAAGGTCACGTTACGCGCGCCGGGGTCATTCACGTCGGGGCTGATGCTGGCAGTTTTGGGCGTGGGGCCGAGTGCGCCGCACACAAAGCGCGGTTTGTCAGGCGTGCTGTATTTGTCGCAGGCGGCGCGGGCTAGTTTGGCAGAGGCCAGGTTCATCTCAATTGCCAAATCGGCCATGTCGTAGTCAGCCTGGGCCACGGTGGTGGCGCCAAAGGTGTTGGTCTCGATCAGGTCGGCTCCGGCGGCCAAATAGCGCTCATGGATGTCGCTGATCACGTCCGGGCGGGTCAAACTCAGCAGCTCGTTGTTGCCTTTAACGTCTTTCGGGAAGTCTTTGAACCTCTCCCCCCGGTACTGCGCCTCGCCCAGCTTGAAGCGCTGAATCATGGTGCCCATGGCACCGTCCAGAATGGCGATGCGACTGGCCAAAATGCCTGGAAGTGCTTGGCCGCGGGTGTAACGGCTATGGGGACCGGAAACGGGGACGGAAGGGAAAACGGGCGTCATGCGTGAGGCTCACTTTTGGGGTTCAATAAGTGAGCGCGGTTGAAGTCCCCAAGCCTGACCGTTTTTGCCGCTTAGCAAAACCCGGCTGCAGCGCCCCTTGGGTATGCGTGATTTTAGTGCACAACATCCATCTGCTCAAAAAAGCATTCTTTGACTAATTGGCGTGGAAGCTTTGGCTAACAGCCGACAATAGCAAGCTCACCCAGTGCTGTCTGCTCATCCGCACAGCAATAGTTTTAGTGCCAAATATGCCTATAGCCCTCGTGGGATATGCGTAAGCAGCTCCTCTTTTAATAGCGTTTTCAGTGCCCCACCATCAGATTCTTCATGACGTTTTTGGCTATGCGCAGTTCCGTGGACCGCAGCAGGCCATCGTGGAACACGTTATTGCGGGTGGTGACGCTCTGGTGCTCATGCCCACGGGCGGCGGCAAGAGCTTGTGCTACCAAGTACCTGCCATCGCCCGCCAGCAAGCCGGCCTGGGTGCTACGCTGGTCATTTCGCCGCTGATTGCGCTGATGCACGACCAGGTGGGCGCGCTGCACGAAGCAGGCGTGAGCGCCGCTTTTTTAAACTCAACACTGAGCAGCGACGAGGCCTACCAAATTGAGCAGCGACTGCTGCGCGGCGAGATCACGCTGCTGTACGCTGCACCCGAGCGAGTGACGAATGCTCGCTTTTTGGCACTGCTGGATTCGCTATTTGAGCGCGGAAAGCTCAGTCTGTTTGCGATTGACGAGGCACATTGCGTGAGTCAGTGGGGCCACGACTTTAGACCCGACTACCGCAACCTGACAGTGCTGCACCAGCGCTACCCCGGTGTGCCGCGCATGGCACTAACCGCTACCGCCGACGACCTGACCCGCGCCGACATTTTGGAGCGCCTGCAACTTGAAGACGCGCGCGCGTTTGTCAGCAGTTTCGACCGGCCCAACATCCGTTACACCATTGTTGAGAAGAAAGACAGCACACTGCAACTGCTGCGCTTTATCGAGCGTGAACACGACGGCGAGGCGGGCATCGTCTATTGCCAAAGCCGTAAAAAAGTCGAAGACATGGCGCAAACACTCGTGGACTCAGGGCTCAAGGCCCTGCCCTACCATGCTGGCCTGGACCAAAAAGTGCGCCAAACCAACCAGGACCGTTTTTTGCGCGAAGAAGGCATCATCATGGTGGCCACCATCGCTTTTGGCATGGGTATCGACAAACCCGATGTGCGCTTTGTTGCCCACCGCGATATGCCTAAAAATATAGAAGGCTACTACCAGGAAACCGGCCGTGCAGGCCGCGACGGGCTGGCAGCTGACGCCTGGATGGCCTACGGCCTGCAAGACATGGTGAACCAGCGCCGCATGATTGACGAGAGCCCGGCCGGCGAGGAATTCAAGCAAGTCATGCGCGGCAAGCTCGACGCCCTGCTAGGTCTGGCCGAAGCCACCGACTGCCGCCGGGTGCGGCTGTTGGGCTATTTTGGTGAAGCCAGCGGGCGATGCGGCAATTGCGACAACTGCTTGAACCCGCCCGCCGTGTGGGACGG
>JBEGPS010000056.1:0-8642 GCA_041181325.1 Pseudomonadota bacterium | reverse complement strand
AGCGCGCGGGCTACGACCTGATGATTCAGGCCATGAGCGGCATGATGAGCATCACCGGCCACCCCGACGGTGCGCCCGGCGGCGGGCCGCTGCGGGTGGGCGTGGCGCTGACCGACCTGTTCACCGGCTGCTACGCTACCAGCGCTATTTTGGCAGCCCTCGAAGTGCGCAACCGCACCGGTGCGGGCCAGCACATCGACATGGCGCTGTTGGATGTGGGCATGGCGATTTTGGCCAACCAAGCGGCGGGCTTTTTAAACACCGGCCAAGTGCCCACGCGCCAAGGCAACAGCCACCCCAGTCTGGCCCCGTACCAAGACTTCCCCACGCTGGACGGCGCCATGCTGCTGGCCATTGGCAACGACGGGCAATTTGCGCGCTTTAGCGCGGCAGCGGGCCACCCCGAATGGTCGGCAGACCCGCTTTTTTCCACTATGGCCGCGCGCAACCAAAACCGTGGCGCACTCATTCCTGCCATGCAGGCTGTGACCCGCACCCGCACCACGGCCGATTGGGTGGCTTTTTTGGAAGACAAAGCGGTGCCTTGTGGCCCCATCAACACCATCGGTCAGGCCTTTGCAGACCCTCAGGTACAAGCCCGGGGTTTAGTGGTTAATCAGCCTGTAGCCCAAGTGAGTTATGCGCAAGCAGCTACTAAAATAATAGCAAGTGTAGCCAGCCCGTTGCGCCTGGAAGACACACCGCCCGTGCTGCGCCACGCCCCACCAGCACTGGGTGAGCACACCGATGTGGTGTTGACCGAGCTGGGGCTGGATGTTGCTGCCATCGCGCAGCTGCGCCAAGCTGGCGTGGTTTAAGGTTACTTTTTTTGCACCCGCGCGCGGCCTCATTCTGATATTCTGAAAGACTCGCTGCTCTAGGGGCAGCGCTGGAAGCACCTTAGACCTTAGGCCGCATGAAATTTTCAAACAACCCGGTACGTTTGCTCGCAGAAATCCTTGGCATCGTTGCGCTGACGGAGCTGGGCATCATGCTTTTGATGCCGTTTTTTGCAGCAGGCCTGAGCCCATTGGCTGCGGGAACGGTAGATCTGTCTTTGCTGGTCTTCCTTTCTGGGCCGCTGATTTACTGGCGGTGCATGATCATTACCCGCAATGCAGCGGAGGCCGCACGGCCCGCAGGCTATAAGCGGCAAAGCTCGAGTCTTCGCCCCGCCATCATCGCCACTGGGTTGGCGCAGGCTCTGGGCTTAACCGTTACCGCGTTTGGGGTGTGGCTGCAATCTACCGCTGCCGACCATGCAGCACAAGTGCGGTTTGACCGAGCGGTGGAGCGGCTGGAAACCGATATCAAGCGCCGCTTAGAGGTGCCCATGTATGGGCTGATTGCGGTGCGTGGCGCCTATTCGGCCAGCGCAGAAGTCACCCCTAGCGAGTTCAGTGAGATGGTGCACACCATGGACATTGAGCACCAGTTTGTGGGTGTCAAGTCCTACGCCTTTGTGGAACGGGTGATGCGCGCTGATTTACCAGCCTACCAGCGCAAGGCGCGCGCGCAAGGGTCACCAGAGTTCAAGGTCACTACGGCCGGCCAAGCCTCTGATTTGTTTGTGGTTCGGCACATCGAGCCGCTGGTACCTAACTTTGCGGCCTGGGGCTTTGATATGGGACAAGAGCCCATACGGCGCGAAATGCTGAATCGCGCGGTGGCGACGGGTGAGGCCTCGCTGTCTGGGGCGCTAACCTTGGTACTGCCTGATAAAGTGGGCAAGGCCATGCTCTATGCCATGCCCATTTTCCGGTCAGGTGCAGACCCCCAGAACGCACAGCAGCGGTCAGTAGCTCTCAAGGGGTTTGTTGCCGCCGCGGTTGTGGTGTCTAGCGTAATGCAAGGCGCTGCAGATTCGGCATCAGAGCCTATTGCTGTGGAGCTGTTTGATGGAGACACACAAGAACCTGTCAATCTGCTCTTCGATGCACAAACCCAAGGCTTGTCGCAGGCCCCAAAATTTCAATCAGTGCGGCCCATTTTGGTGGGTGGTCGGTTGCTGAATTTGCGCACCACAGGTACACCAGAGTTTGAGGCCTTGGTAGACCGCTCTGGGGCTGCGGCAACGGGCGTGGGTGGTGCTTTTGCCAGCTTTTTGATGGCATTGGCTGTGTGGGCGTTGGCATCGGGGCGTATGCGTGCGCAAAACCTGGCTCGGCGGATGACCGCCGAGCTTGACACCATGGCCCGTGTGGTGCAAGCCACGGACAACGCCGTCATAATTACTGACCGCGATTTGCACATCACTTGGGTCAACGCGGGCTTCACCCGAATGAGTGGCTACGCCCTGGAGGACGTGCAAGATAAAACCCCCGGTGCTTTATTGGGCAGCCGCAAAACCCGTCCCGAAGTCATCAAAATCTTGGCTGATGCCGCCGCCGCGGGCCAACCTTGCCGGGTAGAGCTGGTAAACATTGCCAAAGACGGCCATGAATACTGGCTTGACACAGATGTGCAGCCCATGTTCGACGATAAGGGCGAGCTTGCGGGTTTCATGGAAATCGGGACCGACATCTCCAACCAAAAGCGGGATCAACTGGACTTGGAAATCGCGCAGCGCAACCTCACCGATTTGGCAAACCGCCTGAATCTGGCTGTAGAAGGCGGTAACGACGGTTTGTGGGACTGGATGGACATTACCCTTGACGAGCAATGGTGGTCTCCGAGCTATTACGCTCAACTGGGGTACGCCTTAGATGAGCTGCCCGCCACGGGCGCAAACTTCATGTCGTTGGTGCACCCCGACTTCAGGTTAAAAATTGCCGAGGCCATGCAACTTGCCCTGCACCACGGCAAACCCTATGACCAAGAAATGTTGCTTAACACCAAGCACCTTGGCTATCGGTGGTTCCGCTCGCGTGGCAAGGTGTTTCGCGACGAAAAAGGCAATGCAACGCGCGTAGCGGGTTCGTCACAAGACATTCATGACCGCAAGTTGGCCGAAGCGGAAGTCAAGCGCGCCAGTGCGCTTTTGCGTGGGTCGATCGACGCGCTAGATGAGGCGTTTGCGCTGTTCGACCCCAAAGACTGTTTGGTCATGTGCAACCGACGTTACATCGAAGTACACGCTAATACGGTTTTAACCATTGAACCCGGCGTCACGCTCACCCAAATACTGTTTGCTACTGCCGAAAATCGTATGGTTCCCGAGGCCATTGGCCGCGAAGACGAATGGGTGCAAGAGTGCTTGGCTTTGCACAGCCAACTGTTTTCGAGCAGCCAGCGGGTGCTATCCGACGGCCGGGTCTTGCGCGTCACCAACACGCGCATGGCAGACGGCCATTGCGTCGTGTTCGCAGTGGATGTGACGCACTTGGTCCATGCCACTGAGGCGGCCGAGGCTGCCTCGCGCTCCAAGAGCCAGTTTTTGGCCAATATGAGCCACGAAATTCGCACTCCCATGAATGCAATTTTGGGCATGCTCAAGTTGCTTCAAAACACGGAGCTCACCACCACTCAGCTAGATTACGCCGGCAAAACAGAAGGTGCTGCGCGCTCTCTGCTGGGATTGCTCAACGACATCTTGGACTTCTCCAAGGTCGAGGCGGGCAAGATGACGCTGGACCCTCGGCCCTTCCGCATAGACAGGATGCTGCGCGACTTGTCGGTCATTCTGTCATCGAACGTGGGCAACAAAACTATTGAAGTGCTGTTCGATGTCGACCCCCAGATGCCGCGCTGTTTGGTGGGTGACGACATGCGCCTGCAGCAGGTGCTGATTAACCTGGGCGGCAACGCTATCAAGTTCACCAGCGAAGGCGAAGTGGTGCTGCGCTTGCATGTCATAGAGCGCACAGATGACGATGTGTTGGTAGAGTTTGCTGTGAAAGACAGTGGTATTGGTATTGCACCCGAGAGCCAGGCGCATATTTTTAGTGGCTTTTCACAAGCGGAGGCATCCACTACACGACGGTTTGGTGGTACGGGCCTCGGTTTGGCGATATCCAGTCGATTGGTGGGCTTGTTGGGTGGCGAGATGAGTTTGCAAAGTGCTCCGGGCCAGGGCAGCACTTTTTCGTTTCAATTGCGCATGGCCGTGTCTGTAGAGCAAGAAGCGACATTGCCCTTGGCACCGCCACAAACCACCGCACAGCGCACATTGATTGTTGATGACAACGATATTGCCCGCGATTTGTTGGTGAACATGGCGCGCACATTAGGTTGGCGGGTCGATGCGGCTGACAGTGGTACCCAAGCGCTGGCGCTGGTGCAGCAGCGCTTGCAACGTGGTGAGTCGTATGACGTGGTTTTTGTGGACTGGCAAATGCCAGAAATGGACGGCTGGCAAACCAACCAACACTTGCGCGACATAGTGGCTGCCGTGCCCGGCCAGCCTATGCCGATGGTGTTCATGGTTACCGCGCATGGCCGCGACATGCTGGCCCAAAAAGCGGCCCAAGAGCAAGCTACTCTGAACGGTTTTTTGGTCAAACCCGTAACTGCGTCGATGCTGCTCGATGCCGTGATGGATGGCAAATCTGCAGCGCTCACGGCCCAAACCGGGCACAACCCCGCACTTGCTACCAAGCTCGAAAAACCCAAACGCTTGCAGGGAATGCGCATTTTGGTGGTTGAAGACAACAAAATTAACCAGGCAGTGGCGCATGGACTGCTGTCGCAAGAAGGGGCGATCGTCACCCTGGCTGACAACGGCATGTTGGGTGTGGACGCAGTCTTGACCATGCAACCGGCTTATGACGTGGTGTTGATGGATTTGCAAATGCCCGTGATGGACGGCTTTGAGGCGACACGTGTCATTCGCCAGTCCTTGGGCTTGTCCAAGCTTCCCATCATTGCCATGACCGCCAACGCCATGGCCTCAGACCGCGATGCCTGCATGGTTGCGGGAATGAACGACCACGTGGGTAAACCGTTTGAGCTAGACCACCTGATCGCCACGCTGCACCGGCATACCGGGTTGGCGCAGCTTCAGGCCCAAGCAGTCTTAAAGCCAATGCCCACAGTGGCGTTTCTGCCCGGTGACTTGGATACTGAGGGCGCGCTGGAACGCGTGGGTGGCAATAGCCAGTTGTATGCAACAGTGCTTGCGGCGTTTGCAACGGAGATGGTAGATACACCGGACCAACTGCATACCCAGCTGGCAGCACACGACATCCCGCACGCTGCACGTACGCTACACACGCTCAAGGGTTTGGCGGCTACTGTGGGGGCCAGGCACTTGTCGCAGGTGGCTGCACAGCTGGAAAAAGCGGTCAAAGATGAATCTGAGCCCTATGACGCTGACGCCATGGTTCAGACTGTGCGCGAAGCGATCGATGCGCTGACGCAAACACTGGTGCCGGGGCTTGAAAAACTGCAGGAGGGCGCCCAACCGGTAAACGCCTCCACGACCGACAGCGCCGCCTTAAACCCCGCGCAACTAAAGCAAGATGTGCAAACCCTGCTGCGATTGCTCGAGAGTTCAGACATGGTCGCCATAGATGTTTTTGCCATGATAGAGCAAACTTTTGGCCCCTCCCTGAAAGACGCACTCAATCCCCTGCGGACTGCCATCAACAACCTGGATTTCGCCGGCGCAGCCATTCACTGCCAGGCGCTGTTGCGAACCTATCACTAAGCTCATTCCATGACCTCTGTACTACTTCATAAAACACTGGCCCTGTGCCTATTGGGTTGCACGCTATTGGCACAACCCGTCAATGCGCAGACCAACCACTTAGAGCGCATTGGGGCTAACAAAGAGTTGCGCGTGTGCATCTGGCCCGACTATTTCGGCATTTCTTATCGCAACCCCAAGACCCAGCAGCTCGAAGGAATCGATATCGATCTGGCCCAGGCTTTTGCCAAAGACCTGGGTGCATCGGTCAAGTTTGTGGATAGTTCTTTTGCGCGGTTGGTGGACGACCTGATCCAAAGCAAGTGCGACATTGCTATGTTTGCGATCGGCATTACGCCGGCGCGCTTGGAAAAGCTGCGCTTTACCAAGCCCTATTTGGTGAGTGATATCTACGCTATCACCACCAAGAGCAACCGGCGCATCAAAGCCTGGGGCGACATTGACCAAGACGGCGTGGTCATATCGGTTGCCAAAGGCACATTGCACGAAGCCGTGATGCGCGAAAAGCTCAAGTCCGCCACCCTGTCTGTCAATGCCACACCGCAGGGGCGTGAGCAAGATGTGGAGTCTGGTCGAGCTGACGTGTTCATGACCGACTTCCCGTTCAGTCGCCGCATGCTGGAGCAGACCGATTGGGCGCGTTTGGTAAGCCCGCCTTCTACTTACCACCTCACCTCATACGCCTACGCGGTTGCACCCGGCGATGACAAGTGGCAGGCAAGGGCGGAGCGGTTTGTCAGTGATGTCAAAAAGGATGGCCGTCTGGCTGGCGCTGCCAAACGGCACCAGCTAGAGCCTATCGTTGCAAGGGACTGATTTCACATGTCTGCGTTAGACAAAAGTCTGCAACGCAACCGGCTGGTATTTGGTGCCTGTGTTGTTGTGGTGTTAATGGTGGTGGTTGGGCTGGTGGGTTACAACCTGTGGCGTCTGCGCGTCGCAACCATTGAAAGCCAGCTAGATGCAGTCGCCCAAGATGCGGGCGCCTTTGAAGAGCATTTGACGCAAACCCTCAGTGTGATTGACCTCAACTTGGTAAGCCTGGCCGAGCAAAGCGGGCATGACGCGGCACTGCAAGCGCTGCTGCGCAATGCGCGTTATCTGCGCTCCGTTTCGGTCGTCGGCGGTGGCGGCACAGTTATCTCAAGCTCTGAGCCGCGCAACGTTGGCCTTAGGTTTAGCGGGGCTGGTTTTCTTCCTGCCGCTACATCGGCTTTTCCTGCTTTGCGGGTGGGCCCGCTGATTGGTGGGCGGGATTTGTTCAACGCCAAGGCCATTGCTGTTGGTGACCAAGCGCCCGCACAGTCCTTCATGGCGGTGCAGCGGGATGTGCCGCTGGCATCGGGCACCACAATCACGTTGGTGGCGGTGATAAACCCCGACTACTTTCTGAACTATTACGATCGCCAAATTGATGGTTCCGATGTGCAAGTGCAACTGCTGCGTGTGGATGGTGGCCTGCTGCTGAGCACCGCTGAGCGCTACTTGCCTGGTCAGGCAGCCGATGCGCAGCTGCTCGGGTTGCTTGCAAAATCCGAGTCGGGGCGGGTGCAGCAGTCCGCCAGCGGCGGGGCCATGGGCCGCTTGACGGGATACCGGGCCTCGCGATTTTTTCCGGTGGTGTTAGTGGTGCATACGGATACAGACCATGCACTGGTCATGTGGCACCAAGAGCTGCGCAACACCTTGCTATTTACCTTGGGCGCGTTGGGTTCGGTGCTCGGGGTTGCATTGTTTTTCTTCAGACGTTTTCAACGCCTGGCTGCAGAAAGAGCGGTATGGGTTCAGGCCCTAGACACCCAGAAATACGCGTTGGACCAGCATGCCATTGTGAGCCGTACCGACGCGCACGGCATTATTACCTATGCCAACGACAAGTTTTGCCTGATCAGTGGCTACAGCCGCGATGAGCTAATCGGACAGAACCATCGACTGATCAAATCGGATCACCATCCAGAACAGTTTTATTCGCAGCTTTGGGACACTATTACCAGCGGGCAGGTGTGGCACGGCGAATTGTGTAACCGGTGCAAAACCGGCGAGTTGTATTGGGTCAATGCCACCATTGTTCCCTTGCGCGGCCCAGACGGCTTTGTGAAGGAGTACATCGGCATTCGCACCGACATTACCGATCGCAAAAAAATCGAAAGTTCCCTTGAAGTCGCCAAGATTGCCGCAGAGCAGGCCAGCGTGTCCAAGAGCCAGTTTCTGGCCAATATGAGCCACGAAATTCGCACGCCTATGAATGCGATTTTGGGCATGCTTAAGTTGCTGCAGCGCACGCTACTGACCGAGAAACAAAAAGACTTCGCCGAAAAAGCCGAAGGTGCAGCCCGTTCACTGTTGGGCTTGCTAAATGACATTCTGGACTTCTCGAAAGTAGAAGCCGGGAAGATGGAGCTCGATATCCGCACTTTTGCGATGGCCCAGTTGCAGCGCGATGTCAACGTAATCTTAAGCAGCAGTTTGACAACCAAGCCGGTGTACTTGAGCTTCGAGGTGGATCCCGCCGTGCCCGCGCAGTTGTTGGGTGACGACATGCGACTGCAGCAAATATTGGTGAACTTGGGCGGCAACGCCATTAAGTTCACAGAACAAGGAACGGTGAGCGTCCAAGTGCGGATGGTGATGGATAGCGCGGGCGACAAGCGGGTTGAGTTTTCTGTACGCGACAGCGGCATTGGCATTGCACCGCAGTACATGGCGCACATTTTTGATGGTTTTACCCAAGCTGAATCGTCCACTACCCGGCGTTTTGGTGGTACGGGCTTGGGGCTGGCCATTTGCCAGAAGTTGGTGCGCATGATGGGGGGTGAGCTGAAAGTGATCTCCAAATTGGGCGAGGGCAGTTGCTTTTATTTTGCGGTGGCGTTGCCTGAGGTTCATACCCAGCAGACGCGAGCCGTCCCCTCGGACATGCTGGACAAGCCTCAGCGATTGGCCGGAATGCGAATCCTGCTTGTAGAGGACAACAAAACTAACCAGATGGTTGCCAAAGTCTTGCTCAGCCAAGAGGGTGCTGAAATTACGGTAGCTGAAAACGGTGCGCTCGGCG
>JBEGPS010000055.1:0-4810 GCA_041181325.1 Pseudomonadota bacterium | reverse complement strand
CTGAGCCTGCATTGATGTGTTCTAGGGTGAGTGTCACTGAGTCATTCCCAAAAAAATACGCACTACGGCTACCGCCGTAACGCAGTCGACAAGTCCACGGTCAGCGGGTCAAGCCGCAGGTTTTTTTCCACTGCAGAAATATGTTTTTCCATAAGCTTAGCGGCTAAACGCGCGTCGCGTTTTTCCAACGCATCCACAATACAAACGTGCTCTTCCAGCGAGTGCTCTGCCGAGTGCGATGACTGATACATCAGCGCAATCAGGGACGAGCGGCTGAGCAAATCGGTCAGCATTTGTTGCAGTACCTGGTTGCCCAGCATGCGCGCCAGCACGCTGTGAAAGTCGGCGAGCAACCGGGTTCTGCCCGCTACGTCGCTGCGGGAGATTGCCGCCGCTTCATCCTTTAAATGGCCCCGCAATTCTGCTATTTGGTCGTCGGTGATGCATTTGCAGAGCTGCTTTGTGAGCGCGCCTTCAATCAGGCCGCGCACTTCAAACACTTGGCGAGCTTCATCAACGGTGGGCATGGACACGAATGCACCGCGAGACGGCTCCAAAGTCACCAGCCTGTCGCGGCTGAGCTGGTTTAAAGCTTGGCGAACCAGCGTGCGTGAGACTTGGTAAATGTCTGCCAGTTTTTGTTCAGACAGCTTGGTGCCGGGCATGAGACGCCGCTCGACGATGGCTTCCGTGATGGAGTCAACAATGCGCTCGGTTGCGCCCGTGGGCGGTAATTTGCCAGGTGGTGGAGGTAGGGTGGTCATTGTTAATATTGTATACAATTTCGGGTAAATACCTACAGTGGATTGCATACTGTATTGCATACAATTTGCAAAACACAAGGAGTTAAGTATGTCAATTGCGACGGTTCACCCGGTCGACGAGAAGCTACCCACAGGCCGCCTTGCGGCACTGGGTTTGCAGCATGTGCTTGTTATGTATGCTGGCGCCATTGCCGTGCCGCTGATCGTCGGCCGCGCCTTGAAGCTCAGCCCTGAGCAAGTGGCTATGCTGATTTCGGCAGACCTATTTGCCTGCGGTATCGTCACCTTGATTCAAAGCTTAGGCGTGACCCAATGGTTTGGCATCAAGCTTCCCGTCATGATGGGGGTGACGTTTGCGGCCGTGGGGCCTATGGTGGCGTTTGCCAACGCCATGCCCGGAGTTGATGGGGCGCGTGCCATTTTTGGCGCCATCATTGGGGCAGGTGTAGTCTCCATGCTGATTGCGCCTGTGATCAGTAAGCTGTTGCGTTTCTTCCCACCTGTAGTCACGGGCACCATCATTGCCATTATTGGTATCAGTCTGATGCGTGTTGGCGTGGGTTGGGCAATGGGTGGCCCAGCCAACCTGGCGCAAAGCGTCGATGTGCCCAAATTGGTTGCTATGGTGGATGCAGCCAAAGCGACTGCTGCTGCAGCGGCGGCTTCAGCCCCGGCCACAGCTGCCAGCGCCCCTGTAGTTGCGCCCGCCATGAAGTTGCCTGGGCCAATTCCCATGGTGGACAACCTGAATTACGCCGCCTTGGACAACTTGGCGATTGCCGCTGCTGTGCTTATTTTTATTTTGCTGCTCGTGAAATACGGCAAAGGCTTTGTCGCCAACATATCGGTGCTCCTAGGCATTGCGGCGGGCTGCGCGGTGGCTATTGCCATGGGCAAAATGAACTTCGACAAAGTGGGCAAAGCCCATTGGTTTGATGTAGTGACCCCATTTGCGTTTGGCATGCCCACTTTTGACATCGTAATGATTTTGACCATGACTCTGGTCATGATCGTGGTGATGATTGAATCCACCGGCATGTTCTTGGCCTTATCGGACATCACGGGCAAGAAAATTTCTCAACCAGAGTTGGCCGCGGGCTTGCGCACCGATGGTTTGGGCACCCTGATTGGTGGCATCTTCAATACATTTCCGTACACCAGTTTTTCACAAAACGTGGGTTTGGTGGGCGTAACTGGTGTGAAAAGCCGTTGGGTTTGTGTGGCCGGTGGTGTGATCATGGTGGTATTGGGCATGCTGCCCAAGATGGCTGCGGCTGTAGAAGCTATTCCACAGTTTGTGTTGGGCGGCGCGGGTTTGGTGATGTTTGGCATGGTCACCGCTACGGGCATACGCATCTTGTCCAGCGTGGACTACAAGGGCAACCGCCATAACCTTTACATCGTCGCTTTGTCGGTTGGGTTTGGCCTTATTCCCTTGGTGGCACCGCGCTGGAGCCAGCAGATGGCGCACAGTCTGCATCCCTTGCTCGAGTCAGGAATACTGCTTACCGCAATAGCCGCTGTGGTTTTGAATGTCTTTTTCAATGGCGCTCAGGGTGATACCGCAGGCTCAATTGACGCCGCCAAGGCGATGGAGGCGCATTAGACTGAAGTGCTTTCGATGGGGTCGAAGTCATTGTCCAAGATGGGGGGGCGCTGCGTGGCCTGCGTTCTCAACAGACTTAAAAGCAGGCCCGTCGCAGCGGTGCCTGCTAGCACTGGCGATCCACTGATAACGTGCCCCAGGCTGTCGATGGCCTGTGTGCTTACCTGTTGTACGTGGCTTACCAGTGCTATCACTTCGCTTCGGCCAATGCGCTGCACATCCCCAGCGTTGATTTGCAATCTGGACCAACCACTGTTAGCCGCCAAGCGAGCAAAAGCACCGTTGGCCACTGCGGCCAGCGATAAAAGCCCCAGGGGCTTGAGCAGATGTTCTAGCAGACGCCCCCGGTCAGCAGCAGGTGCAGCGGCATACACTTTTGCTACAAGCTCTGACAGCAAGTCGTGGGGTTCAGGTGCTTGGGACATACGATTTATTGGGCCATAGGAATGTGACGCCCATATGAACACACCACTCGCGTTTGGTATGTGCGCCAGATAACCTTTTAAAAACAGTTTTAGTTGGGTATTGATGCATATCAAGCCGACTTGTAGTCCGACCTGTAGCATCCAGCCATTCAACAGATCGATTTCAAGGTCGGTCGCCCCTCATTTTTTACTTAGGAAATTGTTATGAATAATCGTCGTGAATTTATGGTTCAAATCAGCTTGGCCGGAGGCATGCTGGCATCTTCCACTGTGTGGGCTGATGGCGCTATGGTGGCGGACGCCGATCCACAAGCCGTATCTTTAGGCTACAAGGCCGATGGCACCAAGACTGATACAAAAAAATACCCCAAGTACGCAGCAGGTCAGCAATGCGTTAACTGCGCACTGTTCCAAGGTAAAGCCGGAGACGCCGCTGGTGGATGCCCCCTGTTTGCTGGCAAAAAAGTGGCCAGCAAAGGCTGGTGCAGCGCCTACGCCAAGAAGGCATAAGCACCTGGGTAAGCAAAAAGGCCGCTTTAAGCGGCCTTTTTTGTGTAAGAAGTGCTTAATTGTTGCGGCTCAATTGTCCCAGTCGCTTCCGCCCCCCGCGTCAAAACCTGCAGAGCCAGCGTCGTCCCAGTTGTTGGTATCGTTCACACCGAAATTCTGGCCGCCCATGTCGTAGTTGTTGGACTGCGGTGGCACGTTGTTGCCCCAGTTGTTACTAGCGTCACTGGTCGCATTGTTGGTGTTGTGTCCACCCATCAGATTGCGGCCAATAGCCTCTGCCGCCATCACGCCCGCGCCGACCGCCAAGCCCGTTGCAACGCCTCCCATGATTTTTCCGCCCAAGCCGCTACCTTGTGGCTGGCCATAGCCGGGTGCGCCGTACTGCGGCTGTCCAAACGGGGCTTGCATGGGCGGTTGCATGGTGGCAACAGCGCCGCCACCGTTGCCGGTTGCGTAGGCTGGCTGGCCGTAGCTTGGGGCAGGGGCTCTTTTACGAAACACAAAATACCCCAGCGCTATCACCGCTGCGGCCAAAGTGGCTGGCATCAGCCATGACG
Organism: Pseudomonadota bacterium; assembly: GCA_041181325.1. GTDB lineage: Bacteria > Pseudomonadota > Gammaproteobacteria > Burkholderiales > Burkholderiaceae_C > Allorhodoferax. The sequence goes on along the minus strand of JBEGPS010000055.1, from coordinate 948 downwards.
AGGATGGCTGTGGCGCGACCACTGGCGACATAGCTGGCGCAGCAGACTGCACTGGCGCATTAGCCGTTAGGCCACTTGTAGCTGTTGGACTGAGCCGGGCGCGCAGGGCCTGCACCGCATCCGGCTTGGCAAATGGCAATCCCGGAGCCAGCTTTTCTGCTTTGGCAAACGAGTCGCGTGCGCGCGGCAAGTTGCCCTGGCGCACATACAGCTCGCTTTGCACAAAGTGTGCTTTGGCGCTATTGGGGTGGGCAACCAGCACCTGCTGCATCATCACCTGGGCTTGGTCGAGCTTGCCCGCCTGGGCGGTGGCGTACACCTCTTTCAGGCCAGGTTCGGATTGGGCCATGGCAAGCCCGCTCATCAGCATGCCGGCCATTACTAACCACCGCAGTGTCCGTTGAATCATGTGTTACTCCATTGAAATAGTGCGAGCGTATACGCTTTCGAGTATGTTATTTGGGGGAGTGCTAGCCCAATTCAACCGTTAGTCGGATTTCTGCGTGTAAAGCTTTGGCCAAAGGGGTGCTGACGTACGCACCAACCAAGATCAAAAAAAGAAAGCATACAAATGCGGCTGCCCTGGCAACGCTCTGCGTTGGGGCAGGCGGTGGTCTAACATCGTGGCTATGCATACCTCCGCACTTGTACTTTTTTCTGGTGGCCAAGACTCCACCACCTGCCTGGCCTACGCGCTTTCGCGCTACGAGCGGGTGGAAACCGTCGCCTTTGACTACCGCCAGCGGCACGTGGTGGAGCTGGATGCACGGCTGGAGGTGCTGGCAGAAATCAAAAAACAGTTCCCCCAGTGGGCCCCCAGGCTGGGCCAAGACCATTTGCTGGACTTGGCCGTGCTAGGCGAAGTGAGTGAGACCTCACTGACCCGCGATGTGGCGATTCATATGGAGGCTGGCGGCCTGCCCAACACCTTTGTGCCCGGGCGCAACC
>JBEGPS010000054.1:0-2830 GCA_041181325.1 Pseudomonadota bacterium | reverse complement strand
CTCCAGACCACCCCGAGCACAGCGCCGTGCATTGGGGGCTGCAGCCAGCCATGACGCTGCAATCGAGCCTGGTGGCGGTGCAGCAGCTGCAAGCGGGCGACGCTGTGGGCTACGGCTCCAGCTATGTGGCGCCCAGCGCCCAGCGCATTGGCGTGGTGGCCTGTGGCTATGCCGATGGCTATATGCGCCATACCCCGCCCCAAGGCGTGCCGGTGCTGGTGGACGGGGTGCTCACCCGCACTTTGGGCCGGGTCAGTATGGACTTGATCACCGTCGACCTCACGCCGGTGCCGCTAGCCGCTGTGGGCAGCGTGGTCACCCTGTGGGGCCAATCACCACAGGGCGCGGTGTTGCCCGTAGAAGATGTGGCCCACGCCGCGGGTACTTTGTCTTACGAGCTGATGTGCGGTGTGGCGCCCCGCGTGCGCAAGGTGCTGGGAAGTTAAGCGAGGTTTATTAAGTCAGATTATTTAAGGTTTGGGCTTGCGCAAGCCCAGCACCATCACTGTGCCCACCACCACCACCGCCCCAAGCAACTGCATCGGGGCAATCGACTGGTCCAACACCACCCAAGCCATGGCCAAAGCGGCCACCGGCTCTACGTTCATGATGGGTGAGCCCCCAACCACCCCAAGCTTGGGCAGCAAAGTGAACATCAAGGTAAACGCCGTGCCGTAGCACACCACCAATAGCACCAGCCCCCACCAGCCGGGTGCAGCTTGGGGCCAATGAAACCCGCCTTGCACGCCCACCGCGCACAGGGCCAGCGTGCCCACCAAACCCATCATCACGCAGGTGCGCAAGCGGCTGTCCACCGCGGCCACTTCTTGCTGGGTCAGCACCAGCGCCAGCCCAAAAGTCGCCGCCGCTGCCAACGCAAACAACACGCCCACCCCAATCTGGCCCCATTGGGCCGCCGCCCCCACCCCAGAGGCTGCGCCCAACACATCCAAGGCGAGGGCTAAACCCAAGAGCAACACCGGAATCGCCACCAAGACGGCCCGAGCGGGCTTGCGCCCATGCAGCAGCCAGTCAAAACCCGCAGTCAACAAGGGGTAAGTGTTGAAGGCCAGCAGGGCCAAGGCCACCGGCAGCCGAGCAACCGCCGAATACAGGCACACGCTTTGAACCGCAATCAACAGGCTGATCACGAGCAAATATTTTTTCTGCCGGGCCTGTAACACAAGCGGCACGCCTTGCCACACCACCAAAGCGCCCACCACCAGAGCAGTCACCAAGCTGCGCACGGCCACCGCGGTGGTCACGTCCAGCCCATGGTTAAAAGCCAAGCGCGCTGCCACGTGGTTGGCCCCGTACAAGCAGGCGGTGAACAGCAGCATGACAAAAGCAGCGGGGGACATGGAAGAGGTGCTCATGGAGGTTTTGATTAGATTAGAGGCATGTGCCCAACCCAGTAATATGCCCCATATGGCCAAGGACAAAACACTTTACGTCTGCACCGATTGTGGCGGCACCAGCCCCAAGTGGCTGGGCAAATGTCCAGCCTGCGGGGCTTGGAACACGCTGATAGAAACCGTGGCCGAAGCCGCGGGCGCGTCTAAAAACCGCTTTGCATCGCTCGCACCCAGCTCCGAGGTGACGGCACTGCTCGACATTGAAGCCTCCGAGGTAGACCGCACCCCTACCGGCATAGACGAGCTCGACCGCGTGTTGGGCGGGGGCATGGTAGCCGGTGGTGTGGTGTTGATTGGCGGCGACCCTGGTATTGGCAAGTCGACCTTGCTGCTGCAGGCGCTGGATGTGTTGCAGCGGGGGGGCGCCTCCACGCTGTACATCAGTGGCGAAGAAAGTGGCGCCCAAGTGGCCCTGCGCGCGCGGCGTTTGGGCATGCCCGCCTGCGAGGTTCGGGTGCTGGCCGAAATTCACCTCGAAAAAATCCTGGCCACGCTCTCGGCCGTGCGGCCCAGCATTGCGGTGATTGACTCCATACAAACCGTGTACTCCGACCAGCTCACCTCGGCCCCCGGTTCGGTGGCCCAAGTGCGCGAGTGTGCGGCGCACCTCACGCGTGCGGCCAAGGCCAGTGGCACCACCATGGTGCTGGTGGGCCATGTGACCAAAGAAGGCGCGCTGGCCGGGCCCCGCGTGCTGGAGCACATGGTGGACACGGTGCTCTACTTTGAGGGCGACACGCACAGCAGTTTTAGGTTGGTGCGCGCCATCAAAAACCGGTTTGGCGCGGTCAATGAAATTGGCGTGTTTGCCATGACCGACAAGGGCTTAAAGGGCGTGAGCAACCCCAGCGCCATGTTTTTAAGCCAGCACGCCGAACCCGTGCCCGGCAGCTGTGTGATGGTGACCCTAGAGGGCTCGCGGCCTTTGCTGGTGGAAATACAAGCGCTGGTGGACAGCGGCGGCCCTAGCCCACGGCGTTTGTCGGTGGGCCTAGAGCGCGACCGCTTGGCCATGTTGCTCGCCGTGCTGCACCGCCATGCGGGCGTGGCGTGTATGGACCAAGATGTGTTTGTGAACGCCGTGGGCGGGGTGCGCATCAGCGAGCCCGCGGCCGATTTGGCGGTGATGCTGGCCATCACCTCCAGCTTGCGTGGAAAGCCCTTGCCCAAAGGCTTTCTGGCCTTTGGCGAGGTGGGCTTGGCCGGAGAAGTGCGCCCCGCGCCGCGCGGCCAAGACCGTTTGAAAGAAGCGGCCAAGCTGGGCTTTAGCGTGGCCGTGGTGCCCAAGGCCAATGTGCCTAAAAACCTCAAAAGCAAAGACTTTGAAGGCCTGACGATTCACGCGGTGGAGCGGGTGGAGCAGGCGATGGAACTGGTGCGGTCGCTGGGTTGAATGCCTTGTGGGAGTTGTTAAG
>JBEGPS010000053.1:0-14719 GCA_041181325.1 Pseudomonadota bacterium | reverse complement strand
CTCAACGCTATGAAATTCGGCGCCACGCCAAAAATGTAGCCCAAGCGTTGAGCGTGGAAGTGGTGACGCTGATGGTTGAAAACATGGCCCGTGATCCACGTCTGCTTGCGCCTGTTCAAGGTGTGATTCGGAGTCTGGAGCCCGCGCTTTTGCGGCTGTCGCTCGCAGACCCTCGCTTTTTTACGGACAAGCACCATCCGGCTCGCCAACTGTTGCAGGAAATAACAGAGCGAAGCTTGGCCTTTCAGTCTGTAGCTAGCAGCGGCTTTGACGATTTTTTGCAAGAGGTTGTGTCTGCAGTGTCCACGCTGGAGTCGGTGACTATTACCGACTACGAGCCATTTGAGCGTGTTCTGTTGGGCTTGCAGGACTCCTGGGGGCGTGCATCGCATGCCAAGGAGCGGGCACGTGAGGCGGCAGTCGTCGCACTCCAAAATGCCGAGGTACGGAATCTGCTCGCAGAAAAGATTGCCCGAGCGGTTGATTCGCACCCTGACGCGAACCGTGTCTCTCCGGTAGTCATTGACTTTTTGTGTGGCCCCTGGGCGCAAGTGGTTGCGCAGGCACGATTGAGCGGCGTTGAAGGCGTGAAAGTGGCTGACCAGTACCAAGCATTGATTTCTGCATTGTTATGGAGCGTGCATCCCGAGCTGGCTGCAAAAAATGTATCAAAGCTGACGCGACTGCTTCCACGGTTGCTGAGTACCCTGCGTGAGGGCCTGGATTCCATTCACTACCCTACCGCACGCACCAGCGCGTTTTTCGAAAAGCTGATGTTGATTCATCAACAGGCATTCAAGACATCCACTGCGCCATCGGTGCCAAAGACGGTGCGCAACGATACTCCAGCCATGGTTGTGGGGGGTGAACGGGCGCGGTTCGTAGAGAACGGAGACCCATGGGTTGCGCCGGAAGAGGCCTTGTCTTCCAATTTTGTGGAAATTGAGGCAGCGCCAAATGTGGACGCTCCCGTTTCGTTGCTACCTTCTGATGCAGTCGAGGTAATGCCGGTTGGGACTTGGATTGAGCTGAAAACCGCTGACAAGTGGAGCCGCACGCAGCTGACCTGGGCCAGTCCCCATGGAACGTTATTTTTGTTCACCAATTCATTCGGTGCGACCCAGTCTATGACACGCCGCACGCGTGACAAACTTGTGGAAAATGGCAGTTTGCGTATGTTGTTAGACATACCTGTGGTCGATGTTGCCTTGAATGCCGTGGCGCAAATCGCAATGCGCAACAGTATGGACACCACTCTCTGATTTTTGGGTCGTTTTGCTCTTGAGCGTGAGCGCCCCATGTTGTAGGGCAACACCCTAGCGCTATACAGATTTTGCAGTGCACTCGACCGGTGGGACTTTAGTTCAGATGTGCCTTTGGGGAGTACGCGTAATTTTTAATCCGAGTTGGTTACGGTAGAGTGCACTAAATTACTTCAACTATATGGACCTGTAACTAGACCATGAATTCATCAATTTCCACTCCCCCTGCCAGTGCCGGTGGTCGAGCGCTCAAAGTTTTGGTTGTTGAAGATAACGTTATCAATCAACGATTGGTCGTGGCCATGTTGCACAAACTGGGGCACACCGGGGTGGTTGTGGGCGACGGCGAGAAAGCGCTGAAATGTTTGACAAAGCTGCAGTTTGACGCAGTGCTTATGGATGTAATGATGCCTGTTATGGACGGTATTGAGGCATTGCAAGCCATTCGCCTTCAAGAAGCGCAATCTGGCGTGCATTTACCTGTCGTAATGGCAACTGCACATGCTGAACCGGGTGATGCTGAGCGCTTTCACCTCGCCGGGGCAGATGGCTATGTCATCAAGCCCATTGAAATCACCCAATTAGGGGTTGAATTGCATCGCGTTACTGCTCTATCAAATTGAGCCAATAAGAGCGCGTCACTCTACGCTAAAGCGGGTGTTCCGCGTAGAACTTGCCGCCATGGTAAAGCAGCGGTGAAGCACCTTCTCGGTGGGTACAACGCTCTACTTCACCCACAAAAATGACGTGATCACCTTCATCGTAGCGGCTGCGGTTGAAGCATTCAAAAGTGGCTACCGCGCCGTGCAACAACGGAGCGCCTGTACTGCTGTTGTCAAACTGCACGCCCGCAAAGCGATCTGTACCTTGGGCGGCAAACTGACGCGCCAGCGCTTGCTGGTCTGAACCAAGAATGTTGATAGCGTAGTGGGAGCCCGCTTGAAAAGCCGCCATAGACCCTGCTGCACGTGACAAGCTCCAAAGCACCAAGGGCGGCGACAACGACACGGAATTGAAAGAATTGGCAGTTAGCCCCACTAACTGCCCAGACGCAGTGCGCGCAGTGACGATGGTGACACCGGTAGCAAACATGCCTAAAGCAGCACGAAATTCGGGTTGGGAAAAATTGGGGGGCAAAGCCCGCACGGGCTTGACTGAGATGAGCATCGTCGCAATTTAACCGATATCGAGCATCCTACAATGCAAGCATGGTCTTCAAACCAATTTTCGTATTCTTGGGTGCTATTATTTCAATAGCTGCTTATGCAGCTCCAGTGGGGGCTTGTGCTGATTTTGTTCCAAAATTTCCGAATGTAAAGGCCTCGCTGTGCGACGCTGCCAAGCTGACAGATATGCAGGCGCGTTCGGTCCAGGGGCGCACTATTTGGGGCCGCGACGTCATGGCCGACGATGCCCAACTGCGGGTGCTGGTCATTGGCGGCATACATGGCGATGAAATGTCCTCTAGCGCGCTGGTGTTGCATTGGATTGCATTGGCCAGCCAGCCGCCAGCCGACATCAAGATGCCGGTGCACTGGCGTTTTGTGCCCGCGCTCAACCCGGATGGCTTATTTGCCCGACCAGCGCATCGCACCAATGCCAGTGGCGTGGACCTGAACCGCAACTTTCCCACGCCAAATTGGGCGCGCGATGCACGTAACTATTGGGAAAAGCGCACCCGCAAAGACCCACGTCGGTGGCCTGGCTACAAGCCGCTGTCAGAGCCAGAGTCGCGTTTTCTGGTGGCGCAGATTGACGGCTTTAAGCCCAACCTCATCGTGAGCGTACATGCGCCCTACGGCGTGCTGGACTTTGACGGCCCGTCAGTGCCGCCTAGCAAACTGGGCCGTTTGTACTTAGACCAAGTGGGCATCTTCCCGGGATCTTTGGGCAACTACGCCGGTGTGCACAAGGGCGTGCCGGTGGTGACCATCGAACTGCCTTACGCCGTACGCACGCCACAAGACGCTGAAATGCGCCAAATGTGGCTGGACCTGATGCGCTGGACTGACGAGCGCCTGGGGCAGGGCGAACCTAAGACGCCTTAGGTTGCGCTGCCCGCAGCGGGAATGGCCTTAGTGCCCCAGTATCTTCGACAAGAAGTCCCGGCTGCGTTCGCTTTGCGGGTTGTTGAAGAAGTCGTGGGGGTTGTTTTGCTCCACGATCTGGCCCTGGTCCATGAAGATCACCCGATCGGCCACGGCCTTGGCAAAGCCCATTTCGTGCGTGACGCACAGCATGGTGATGCCTTGGTCGGCCATCTCGATCATCACGTCCAGCACCTCTTTGATCATCTCGGGGTCGAGTGCGGAGGTGGGTTCGTCAAACAGCATGATTTTAGGTTTGAGGCACAGCGCGCGGGCAATCGCCACGCGCTGCTGCTGACCGCCAGACAACTGCAGCGGGTACTTGCCGGCTTGCTCGGCAATGCGCACGCGTTGCAACTGTTCCATGGCCTTTTCTTCGGCGTCTTTCTTGGGCATCTTGCCCACCCACATGGGTGACAAGGTCAGGTTTTCCAGCACCGTGAGGTGGGGGAACAGGTTGAATTGTTGGAATACCATGCCCACTTCTTTGCGGACCTTGTCGATGGCTTTTACGTCGTCGGTGAGCTCGGTGCCATCCACAATCAAACGGCCTTGCTGGTGTTCTTCCAGGCGGTTGATACAGCGAATCAGGGTGGACTTGCCAGAGCCCGAGGGGCCGCACACCACAATGCGCTCGCCTTTGGTGACGGTCAGGTCAATATCACGCAGCACATGGAAGCTGTTGCCGTACCACTTGTTGACTTTGTCGAAGGTAATGATGGGTTCAGACATGGTGTTTCCTTAGCGCAATTTGCTTTTGTTGACTTGCTTTTCAATCCATTGGCTATAGCGCGACATGGAGAAGCAAAAACCGAAATAAATGAGGGCGATGAACAGGTAGCCTTCAATTTTGAAAGGCCGCCAGTTGGCATCCGAGTTGAGGGCCAGGCTCATGGCACCGGTCAGCTCGTACAAGCTGACGATGGTGACCAGTGAGGTGTCTTTGAAGGTGGAGATGAAGTTGTTCATGATGCCGGGCACCACCATGGCCAACGCTTGCGGCAACACAATCTTGCGCTGGGTCTGCCAGTAGCTTAGGCCCAGTGTGGCCGCCGCTTCAACTTGGCCTTTTGGAATGGCCTGCAGGCCGCCTCGAATAACTTCGGCCATGTAGGCCGCGGCAAACAAAGTGATGCCTGCCAACACCCGCACCAGCACGTCAATGCTGAAGCCCTGCGGCATCAGCAGCGGGAACATGAACGATGCCATGAACAGCACTGAGATCAGCGGCACGCCGCGAATCAGTTCCACGTAAATGGTGCACACACTGCGAATCGCTGGCAAAGTGCTTTTGCGTCCGAGCGCAACCACCAACGCAATGGGAAATGCCATGGTCATGGACAGTGATGCCAGCAAAATGGTCAATGGCAAGCCACCCCAGCGGTCGGTTTCTACTTTGCTCAAACCCATCACGTTGCCGTACATCAAGGTGAAGAAAAAGGCCAGCACCGCAACCCACAACACTGCAAGCCAAGGTTTCCAGAATGCACGCATGCAGCTGGCAACCACTAACCCCAACAGGGCTGCTGTCGCAATGAGCGGACGCCATTGCTCGTCAAACGGGTAGCGTCCAAAAATGATAATGCGGAACTTTTCAGCCACCACACCCCAGCAAGCGCCAGTGGCGGCGTGGCAAGCATCAAAGTCTTTGGCCCACACAGCGTTAAACAAGGCCCAGTTAAGAAAGCGTGGCAGGATCAGCAGCAGCACAAGCCCAATCGCCAATGTGCCAATAGAGGTGCGGATGTCACCAAACAGGTTGGTACGAATCCAGGCCACCACACCCTCGGTTTTGACCGGGGCAGGGCGGGCAGCAATAGGTTCAAAAATTTGTGCGGTCATGGTTTTAGGCATGGTTTAGGTGCTTAGCGTTCCTTGATGGCCGAACGGGTGTTGTACCAATTCATCATGAACGAGGTAAACAGCGACGTGCTCAGGTACACCAGCATGATGACGGCAATGCACTCCACGGCGCGCCCGGTTTGGTTAATGGCCGTGTTGGCTATGGACACCACATCAGGGTAGCCAATGGCCACCGCCAGTGACGAGTTTTTGGTGAGGTTGAGGTACTGGTTCGTTACCGGCGGAATGATTACGCGCAGGGCCTGGGGCAACATCACCAGGCGCATGGTTTGCCCGCGGTTCAGGCCCAAGGCACTTGCTGCCTCAGCCTGGCCTGCGGACACCGATTGAATACCACCACGCACCACTTCGGCCACAAAGGCGGCGGTGTAGATAGTGAGGCCGAGCAACACCGACAAAAACTCAGGTGTCAAAGCCCCACCGTTTTCAATGGCGAATTCACCTTTGATGGGTACATTCATCGCCGTAGGTGCGCCACCCACCAGCCAGCCGATAAAAGCGCCAGCCAATGCAATGCCTACGGGTGCCCAAAACATGCTTTTGAGTTTGCCGGTGGCCTCGAATGCAAGCTGCGTCTTCTTTCTGTAAAACAACGCAGCGCCTACGCCAGCCAATAAGCCCCAAGCAGCCCACACATGGCCATTGGCCCATTCGGGAATCGGAAAGTTTAGGCCGCCTTTGCTTAAAAAGAACGGCCCCACTTCCCATGGCTCACTGGATGCAGGCAATATCTCAGTGAACATCAGGTACCACATCAGCAACTGCAATAGCACCGGAATATTGCGGAAAAACTCCACATACACCACACACAGCCCACGTACCAAAGCGTTGCGCGAGAATCGCCCCACACCAATCAGCGTGCCCAAGATAGTGGTCAGGATGATGCCCAAAATAGCGACCCGCAGGGTATTGGTAAAGCCAATTAAATAGGCTTTCCAGTACGGTTCTGCGGAGTCAAAGGCAAACAGGCTCTCGCCAATGTCAAAACCGGCTCCGCCCAACATAAAGTCAAAGCCGCTTTGAATGCCGCGCAACTTCATATTGGTGTTGGTGTTATTGGCCAAGTACAGCACGGTCAGAACGATCAACGCGACCGTCACTACTTGGTACATCAGCCCGCGAAACGCCTGACTTCGCCAAGACCAAGACTTCTTAGGGGGAGTGGAGGGGGTGGACATGCAAGCCCTTCTTTCATTCGATTGCGACGCAAATTAAAAGGGGCAGGGCAATTTCCTTGCGCCCACCCCTTAGTGGCCGGAACAACTTGCTCCGGCTATCTGACATTAACGAACAGGAGGTGCGTACTGAATGCCACCCTTGTTCCACAGGTTGTTCAAACCGCGTGGCAGTTGCAGTGCAGATTTAGGACCCACATTGCGCTCAAACATTTCACCGTAGTTGCCTGTGGTTTTAACAGCACGGGCCAGCCATTCTTTGTCCAAGCCCAACAGCTTGCCGGTGTCTTCGGTAGAGCCCAACAAACGACCTACGATGGGGTCCTTGCTGTTGGTTTTCAGGTCGTCTACATTGGCAGATGTCACGCCGTTTTCTTCTGCTTCCAACAGACCATAAATCACCCATTTCACGATGGCTGTCCACTCGTCATCGCCACGGCGAACCATGGGGCCCAGGGGCTCTTTAGAGATCAGGTCGGGCAGGATCATGTGCTCGGATGGGTCTTTGGCAACCTTGTTACGGGTAGATGCCAAGCCAGACGCATCGGTGGTGTATGCCACGCAACGGCCAGCAAAGTACGCGCCTTCGGCAGCTTCGAGTTTTTCAAACACCACAGGCTTGATGCCTAGGCCAGACGCTTTGGAGAAGTCAGTCAGGTTTTTCTCGGTAGTGGTGCCAGACTGCACGCACACGGTTTGGCCTTTAAGCTGTTTGGCGCTCTTGATCTTGCTCTTCACAGGCACCATGAAGCCTTGACCGTCGTAGTACGTCACGGCGGTTTGGCTCAGACCCAAAGATGCATCACGTGTCAGGGTAAAGGTGGTGTTGCGCGACAGCACATCCACTTCGCCAGATTGCAAAGCAGTAAAGCGGGCTTGAGCGTTCAAAGGCACGTACTTCACTTTTTCGCCATCGTTCAGCACGGCTGCGGCGACTGCGCGGCACACATCCACATCTAAACCAGCCCACTTGCCGCTGGAATCGGCGGCGCTAAAGCCCGCCAAACCGGTGTTCACACCGCACACCACTTGGCCGCGGGATTTGATGGCATCCAGTGTCTTGCCTGCAAACGCAGGGGCAGCTGCCAGAGTGCCCATGGTGGCTATCAAAACGGCCACAGTCTTCAAGGTATTTAATTTCATCTGCAAGTGCTCCAGTTAAATAAAAGTCACAAATTCAGGAATCAGCGCCGGGCTTGTTATTCCAAGCTGCTGACTGTACCGCCGCCCCATAAGCGTGCACCTTAGGGTTTACTCTTGAAGCCCATGCAAAAAATTCATGAGGTAATTCGGAGGGGTTGCGGCTTCCAGTTTTCTTACAAGCATGAGCCGTGCCAAGGAATTTCAGTCCCGTGTGAGACACCAACCGCTGTGGGTGGCGTGCCGATTCCATTAAGGTGCGTGCTCCACTGCATTGAGGGTTGCCATGAACAACAAGCATTACGACTTTTGGCCCAAACGTCTTCCGCACGCCATTACGGTGCCGGATACGTCTTTGTGGGACAACCTGGCAGTCAATGCGCGGCGCTATCCGCACAAAGCGGCCTTGGTATTTTTTGGCCAAACCCTCACCTACCGCGAACTGCTACAAAAAGGAGAGCGGCTTGCGGCCTATCTATGCGGGCTTGGAGTGCAAAAGGGCGACAGGGTGGTGCTCAGCATGCAAAACTGCCCGCAACTTGTGATTGCCCACTTTGCCATTTTGCGTGCCAATGCTGTGGTGGTGCCAGTGAACCCCATGAACCGCGCCGAAGAGCTCAAACACTACATCGTCGACCCCGACGCCAAGGTGGCCATCACCACCTCGGACCTGGCTGCAGAGTTGGCTCAGGCCAACGACACCTTGCCCGCTGAGCAACGCTTGGCGCATCTGGTGGTAACCCATTTCACCGACGCCTTCGACCCCGCTTCCGAGGGTGGCAAAACCATGCCTGTGGCCTGGACCGATTGGCTGTGTACCCGCCACGCTTTGCCTGTGTTGGCGTTGGGGCAAGTGCACGACTGGGAAACCGCCACTGCTTGCACCGATGCACCGCCCGCGCAAGACGTGGGCCCTGCAGACTTGGCCGTGTTGCCCTACACCAGCGGTACCACCGGCCTGCCCAAGGGTTGCATGCACACCCACAGCAGCATCATGCACAACGCACTGGCCAGCGGCCTGTGGGGCAACGGCACTATGGAAAACGTCACTCTCATGGTTGTGCCCATGTTCCACATCACCGGCATGGTGAGCCTGATGCACACCAACATAGCTGCCGGGGCCAGCATGGTCATCATGCCGCGCTGGGACCGCGATCTGGCAGGGCAGCTGATTGCCCGCCACAAGGTCACCCACTGGACCAACATCCCCACCATGGTGATTGACCTGATGAACAGCCCGCACTTTGCCAACTACGACCTCAGTAGTCTGGTCTACATCGGCGGTGGTGGTGCTGCCATGCCGCAGGCCGTGGCGCAGCGGCTGCTAGAGCAGTATGACCTGCGCTACGTAGAAGGCTATGGCCTGACTGAAACTGCAGCGCCCTCACATTGCAACCCACCCGACGCACCCAAGCAGCAGTGCCTGGGCATCCCGTTTATGGGGGTGCATGCGCGGGTGGTGGACCCCGACACTCTGGCCCAGCTACCTGTAGGTGGGCAGGGCGAAATTCTCATCCACGGCCCACAGGTGTTTCAGGGTTACTGGAAGCGGCCGGATGCCACCGAGGCGGCGTTTGTGCAGATCGACGGCAAACGGTTTTTCCGCTCTGGCGACCTGGGCCATGTGGACGCCGACGGCTATTTCTTTTTGACCGACCGGCTCAAACGCATGATCAATGCGTCGGGCTTTAAGGTGTGGCCCGCCGAGGTGGAGGCGCTGATGTTCCGCCACCCCGCAGTGCAAGAGGCCTGCGTGATTTCTACCAAAGACGCTTACCGCGGCGAGTCAGTCAAGGCCGTGGTAGTGCGCCGTGCCAGCCATGCGCATGTCACCGAGCAAGACCTGATTGCCTGGTGCCACGAGAATATGGCCGTGTACAAAGCGCCACGCAGCATTCAGTTTGTTGATGCCCTGCCCAAAAGCGGTGCGGGCAAAGTGATGTGGCGTAAATTGCAAGAACTTGAATAACTCACCTATTTGGAGACACCCATGTTTGAAACCGTCATTGCAGGTAGCCTGCCCAAGCCCTCGTGGCTGTCTGAGACCGAAAAACTCTGGCCGCAGTGGAAGCTGGCCGGTGACGAGCTGCGCCAGGCCAAAGCCGACGCCACGCTGCTGTGGATCAAAGCGCAAGAAGACGCGGGCCTGGACATCGTGGGCGACGGCGAGCAAAGCCGCCAACACTTTGTGCACGGCTTTCTGGAGCAGGTGGAAGGCATCGACTTTGAGAACAAAGTCACCATGGGCATCCGCAACAACCGCTACGACGCCCAGGTGCCGCAAGTCATCGCTGCGCTGCGCCTCAAAGGCCGTGTGCACGCGTTCGAGGCCCAATTGGCCCGCGCCCACACCAAAAAGAAACTCAAGTTCACACTGCCCGGCCCGCTGACCATTGTGGATACAGTGGCCGACCGTTTTTATGGCGACCGCAAGACTATGGCGTTTGCGTTTGCAGAACTGCTGAACCAGGAAGCACTGGCCTTGCAGGCTGATGGTGTGGACATCATCCAGTTTGACGAACCCGCGTTCAACGTCTACATGCAGGACGCTGCAGATTGGGGCGTGCAGGCGCTGGAGATTGCCGCGCGTGGTTTGACCTGCACCACCGCCGTGCACATTTGCTACGGCTACGGCATCAAGGCCAACAACGACTGGAAAGAAACCCTGGGCGGCGAATGGCGGCAATACGCGCAGGTGTTTCCCGCCCTGGCGGCCAGCAGCATCCAGCAGGTGAGCCTGGAGTGCTACCACTCGCATGTGCCGCCCGATTTGATGGCGCTGCTGAAAGACAAAGACGTGATGGTGGGCGTGATCGACGTGGCCAGTGCCGAGATTGAAACACCCGAGCAAATTGCCGACACTATCGGCGAGGCCCTGAAATACGTGCCACGTAACCGCATCTTCCCGTGCACCAACTGCGGCCTGGCCCCCATGAGCCGCGAGGTGGCCACCAAGAAGCTGGAGGCGCTGGCCAAGGGTGCTGCATTGGCGCGACAACGCTATGGTGCTTAAGGCAGCCAGCCCTACGAGCCAGGGCTTTTGCCCTGACCGCACGCAAGCCATCGTCACCACTTTGCAGGGCCATGTAGACCGCAAGCACTTGCCCGGGGCAGTGGCCATGGTGGTGCGCCACGGCCAAGTGCTGCTGTACCGCGGCATTGGGCAACAAGATCCCCAAAATGGCAGGCCCATGGCCCATGATGCGATTTTTCGCATCTATTCCATGACCAAACCGATTGTCTCGGTGGCCATACTGCAACTGATGGAGCGAGGCCAATTGCTGCTAAGCGACCCGGTGACCAAGTATTTGCCGGAGTTTGCCAACGTGATGGTGGCGGCAGGTGTGGTGGGCGGTACTGTCGCTCTGCGCCCACCCGGTGCCCAGCCCACAGTGCAGGACTTGTTGCGGCACACCGCCGGGCTCACCTACGAAATTTTGGGCAACGACGCTGTACAACAGCAGTACGCCCAGGCCGACTTGGCTTCGCGTGAGCGCACCAACGCTGAGTTTGCGCACGCGCTGGCCCAAATCCCCTACCGCTATGAGCCTGGCTCCATCTGGCAATACAGCCGCGCCACCGATCTGCTGGGGGCACTGCTAGAAGCTGTCACCGGTCAAACGCTGGCCGACTACCTGCAAGCCCATATCCTGGAGCCCTTGGGAATGGTGGACACCGCCTTTGTGGTGCCGCCGCACAAGCACCACCGCATCGCCCATGCCTTTGAACACGACCCTGACGGTGGCACACAGATGCCGCTGATGGACCTGCGCCACCCCAACCCCATGCAAGCGGGTGGAGCAGGGTTGGGCTCCACGGCCATGGACTACGCCCGCTTTTTGCAATGCCTACTGAACGGCGGCACGCTCGACGGAGTGCGCATTCTGGGCCCCGCCACCGTGCGATTGATGACGGCTGACCACCTGGGCGATATACCCGCCGAGCGCAATGGCCCCTCGCGCGACCTGCTACCGCCAGGCCATGGGTTTGGTTTGGGTTTTGCCGTGCGCCTGGACGATGGTCTGGGCAGTCAGCTGGGCAGCAAAGGCATGTACTACTGGAGCGGCATCTCGGGCACGGTGTTTTTTGTGGACCCTGCCAAAGACTTCTTCGCTATTTTGCTTACCCAAGCGCCCAACCAGCGCACCTTTTACCGCCCACTGTTTCGCAACATGGTGTACGCAGCGCTGATGGACTGATCATTAAGCCTGCCACACTCCAAACCCCGCGGAGCGCAGGTCGATACCGATTTCGATTTCGCGGTCTACCGCGTCTTCATAGGTCATGGGGTTAAATGCCTCGTACAGGTCGGGCAGCAGCCGCTGACCGTAGTGCTGTGCATAGCTGTTGGCCTGAATGCCAGCCTTGTGCTTGTCAAACCGCACGTCCGGGTCTAGGCCCGTCATGCCCACATACACACAAGGCCTGCCCTCCACATAGCCAGGATTGTTTTTACGAAAGCGCGGCTCCAAGAGCACGTCTTTGGACAGCTCAATCACATAGACATGGTGGTGTTTGCGGCGGGGCATGAACAGATTGTGAATGAAATAGGCCCCCAGCGCCCACGGAGTATGCGTAGTCAGCTATAGAAAACGTAGCATTTCTACCGCAACGCACCCACCATAGGCAACCGTGACTTGCATTTTGGGTAGTTACTGCAGCCCCAAAAGTTTGCGCCGCCCTTGGCCGGTGTGCGCTCTACCAACTTGACACCGCAGCTAGCGCAAGTGGGTCGCCAGTATTCGCCCTGGTAGGCCACTGCGAGCAATTCTTGCTGTTGCTCGGGTGTGCGCTTGGCTATCAGTGCCAGCAGGCTGTTGCCATCCAGCGCGTTGATGCCGTTGTCCTTGGCAAACTGCCGCGCGTCGGTGGTGTAAGTGGATGTGGTGGCATAGGTGCCGCGGGTGAGCTTGTGCGATGCCATCACACCAAAAAACTCGCGCAGCTCTTTTACGCCCACCGGTTTGCCTTGCCAGTGTTTGCACTGCACCACGGCCACCGGGCCTACAGCGTTTCGGCTGTGCAGCCAAATATCCACGCCTCCATCCGCGCCGTGCGATTGGGATTTGGTTTGAAAGCCGCCCTGCGCAAATAGTTTTTCGCAGACCGCCTCGAATCTTCGCCACTCGATGGCTGCAAAAATGGCAGCACTCCACTGAGTAGCCTTTTCTGGCAATACAGTAGGAGCGGCCATGGGTCTGGCGGGCGCGCTAAACCGTGGTACTTGTACTTCTTGGAACACCGCTTTGGGTTGCTGGGTAGATGCAGCTCTGCCGGCAAACTTGTTCCGGGCCATATGGTGCCAACCAAGCAGCGCCAAACCAATGCCAAATGACAGCCAGCCTGGAAAGCGGAGCCCACTGCCAAACGCAGCCAGTATGGGTGATTTGCCCAGAAAAATAGGAATCGTCAACATGACAGCGCCAAGCGCGCAAGCTGCGAAACCTTTTTCCTGAAGCGTGTTGAGCGCGCGCTTCTGCCGCCTTTTTGTACGTGGCTGTGCCATGTGATTTCCCCCTGTTAACTTGCCCACTGTTTCGTGAGTTTTACGTAGTTTACTTCGCAGGAGTATCGGCCTGTGCGTTTAAGGAGTTTTGGTTTTGCGTTTGCCTATGACGGGAGCTCTGGGCAGCAGGCTGGTGTACTCGCGTCTATCTGTGCCGCTAATGGCACAAGTGCAGCGTGCAGCGCATCCGCTAGCCCCCGTGCGGTATGCGTAAGCAGCTATCAAAAGCGTAGCAAATTAGTTTTGCAGCGTAGATACTTGCTTTTGTATCAACAGCAAATCATTCTGAAAATAGTCAGCCACCCGCAGTGGATGCGCACGGCTCAGACGGCCAAGGCCTCGCTCATCACCTGATCCCGGAAGCTGACGGGCAGGCTGTTGGGGGTGAGTACATCCACCTCTATGCCAAGAAGATTCTTTAACTCAAACCGGATGGCACCAATGTCCATCAAAGTGGTTTGTGCGGTGGGTTCAACCAGCAAATCCAAGTCACTCTCGGTGGTGTCGTCACCATGCAGCGCCGAACCAAACACCCGTATGCCGCTCACACGGTGGCGCAACGCAATCTCGCGAATTTGCGTGCGGTGCAGGGAGAGGGCTTCGGATGGGCGCATAAATGGGAGTTTGCCCGAGCCCCTTTCATTTACCAACCTAAAACGACGAACCCGGCTCTGACAGAAAATCCAGCTCTGCCGCGCTGGAGATGCGCCCCAAAATGGCATTGCGGTGGGGGTAGCGACCAAAGCGCGCAATGATGGCGGCGTGCTGCTGCTCGTAGCGCAGGTTGTCTTCCAGCCCGGGCTGCGCAAACAGCGTGGCCGCCTGGGCGTGCACCAGCGCGGACTCGCTGTGCATGTAGGGCATGTACACAAACTTGCGCTGCTGCACGGGCAGGCTGAGGTCCTGCCCGCTGGCCACCAGCTCTTGCGCCAACACCAGCGCCAGCGCGTCCTGCGCAAAGGCGCGCGGCGTGTCGCGGTAGATGTTGCGCGAGAACTGGTCCAGCACGATGATCTCCGCCAGCCGCCCCTGCGGCGTGGTGCGCCACGCAAACAGCTCACACTGCGCCGCAGCTTCCAGCGTATCGCCAAACCGCGCGCGAATGGTTTCGTCCAGCGCAGCGTCTTTGACGAAGTGCTGCTTAGGGGTTAGCTCTTCAAACCAGAAGGTGAGTATTTTTTGCGGGTTCATAAGAGCGATACGACGCTAAGCCGCGTGTAGTATGCGAAAGCAGCTTTACGCCGCAGTGTGCACCACAGATAGTTCGTAAACTTTGGCTGGGGAAATCTCTAGTCCATTGGGCCAGCACAATGCGCCCGAATCTATGAAAAAGCGCTGAAAGTAGAGCGGATCGCGAAGCGGCTCCAGCAATGCCCCCGAACAAGTGGCGAGGTAGACACCGGCATCGAAGACACCTTGCGTATGGTCTGAGAAGTCAATTTCCAGCACCAGGGGTGCAGTGACTCGGGCGTTTAAAACTTTAATCACGGTCTGCTCCTTGGATTCGCTCTAGTGGTTCAAAACGCTGGGCGCGCGCCCAATTGTCTTGCTCAAAGTCGGCCTGGGTCATGCCCTCGGTGAACGATTGCGCGTCTGCAATCGCTTGGCGCATGTGGTCCAGATAGTCTGCCAGGCGATTCAGGGTCATACAGGCTGCGCTTCTTGGGCGACTATGTCTCGGAACTT